>JBDSBP010000514.1:0-38798 GCA_039921525.1 Chitinophagaceae bacterium
GGCGACGGATAAAATAAAAATCCGATCGCAGCAGATAAACTTTTTACAGAAGTCGGTGGATTATACGAAAGAGCTGCTTAAGTTGACTGCTAATACTAATTACACGGATGTTCTCACATCTGAACAAAATTTGATAGCGGCAGAGTTGAACAGTGTAAGTGATAAGGTGCAGCAGTTGCAGGCGGTGGTGGAGTTGTACAGGAGTTTGGATGGAAGATGGAAGTAGGATAAGATTTTATTTTAATAGCTAAATAATACCTGTCGGGATGATGGCACTATCTTCCCCTCCTTTTTTAAGGAGGGGAAGATAGAACAGTCTCACTTAACAATTATAAACATCCCACCTAGGGGCAAAAATAGATATCATAAGTTGTTAAAATTAATAGTCATCCAACATCATTCGTCAACGCCTGTTAACTTTGAAACCTTAAAAACCCGAAAGCTAAAAAATTGACACCCCACAAAATAAAAATCATCGGAATCTCTGGCAGCCTGCCTGCCAGGTTCTTCAGCCAGCGCCGTATTAAAAGTTGCATCAAAGCTATTTCCTAAGTATGTAGACTTTACTATCTCTGAGGGATTGCAAACAATACCTGCTTTTACCGATAGTAACGATGTTCCACCACCTCTAACAAAATTTATCCAGCTCATAGCAGAAGCTGATGCTGTTTTTTTATGCACCCCCGAATATGCTTTTGGTGCCTCAGGCATTTTAAAAAATGCGCCTGACTGGACGGTATCCTCCATTGCGTTTTATGATAAACCGGATGCGCTTATTACTGCGGCTTCTTTCGGGGACAAGGCGCATGCAGCGTTAACGCTTACTTTAACCGCATTAGTACTAAAATATCTGGAGAAACATCCCTTCTCATGTCAATTGTGCGCACTAAATTAAATGAAGTAAATGAGGTGAAAGATATCGATACATTTAATGCTATTAAACGGGTGATCAGTTCTCTCCTTCAAACAATTATGTCAAATCAGCCGGCATGATAGTATCACTCTGATCCAAAACCCCATACCGGGTTTGCAATAGCAGACTTTATCGATTAAAAGCATAGCTGATAGCCAGAATTAATTTATCAAATTCCACTTACAGGAAACCAATCTCCCAACCGCCCTTTTTGCGGTATGGCGGAACAATTGTATTTTGATCATAATTTCATACCCTACGGACTATCATTCGTAAATTTTACCTCTAATGGCTTTCATCAAGGGTTATAAAAATGACATATTCATTAGCTATTCCCACATAGACAATGCTGTCCTCCCACGCCAGACGCAAGGGTGGATCAAGCAATTTTATGACTTCCTGACTGTTAACTTATGGCAATCTATTGGTACAAAGAATATCAGTATCTGGTGGGACGATACAAATTTAGATGGAAGCGTACTTTTTAATGATGCCATTGCAGAAGAAATAGAAGGCTCGGCCATTTTTTTATGTCTCAACTCTTCCGGCTATTTACGATCGGATTACTGTAAAAAAGAATTAAGCCAATTTTATGAAAACGCCAAACAAAGTCATACAGGCTTAAGAGTTGGCAATCGTTCTCGTCTCATAAATGCGCTTTTGTATAATATCCCTTATAGTCAATGGCCTACTGAGTTAAGTGGCACCTCTGGCTTTCCCTTTCATGATGCAAAAGAAAATATGAACGACCGGGGCCATCCCCTGCAAATTGATACACCGGACTTCACCACCCAGATCCAGGATCTCTGCGATGCCCTGGTTGCATTAATAGAGCAGTTCCCGGAAATGGATCCACCGCCTCCTGAGCCTGCATTTACTATCTTCTTCGGAGATATTGCTGACAGTTTGCGCACGGTTAGAAAACGTACCATCAGTGAACTGGAAAAAGAAGGATATAGAGTAGTATGTAACGTGCCTCCTCCCTATGAAGCCATTGAACATGAGAATGCCGTTAAGGAAATCCTGGAAACAGCTTCGCTGTCTGTACATTTATTGGACCAGTATCCCGGCAAAGAGGTGGATGGTGACGAAGTAATATCATACTCCCAAAAACAAACTGAAATAAGCCTGCTCTCCTCCAAGCCAAAATTAATATGGGTGCCGGCAGAGCTTAACATCGACGTTATTGAAGACGATCAATACAAGACTTTTATGCAGGGCTTGAAAAACGGTAAGGAAACCTCCAAAAATATGGAGTATGTAGTAGGTGCAAAAAGCGAGCTTACCCAACAAATAAAAATCCTGGTTGAACATTTGAAATCATCAAAATCTTCACCCACTGAAAATATTTCCGTGCTGTTAGACACGCATTATAACGACCAGCTATATGCGTTGGAACTAAGCAAAAGCCTGCTCGAAAATAGTATACAACCATTCATCAATCCACAGGATGACGACCCCCGTAAAAATATTCATATCCTGGAAGATCGATTAAGCCAGGTAAATAAGCTGGTTTTATTTTATGGTAGAGTAACCATAGGCTGGGTGGAAGAAAGAATAAAAGCTGCCTTACAATTTAAAGCTGCCAGTAATTCCAAAATGGATTTTGTAGTGTTGATGTTACCTCCTCTTAAAGACAATCCTACTATTTTCCCGGACCAGCCTTTTATAAAAGTTAATTTATTAAATAATAGCGATAAGCCTCAATTAGAGAATTCTATCTTACAACAAATCCTGCAAATAATAAAGCTCTAGCATGGCCAACAGTGTAGACACAAATCCTTTTGTTGGGCTTCGCCCTTTTGAAAGTCATGAGAGTCTCTTATTTTTCGGCAGACAGACACAGATCCTGGATCTGTTGCAGCGTCTTCATAAACATCACTTCGTGTCGGTTATTGGAAATTCCGGAAGCGGCAAGTCTTCTCTTATCAGGGCCGGACTAATTCCGCGACTTAAAGCAGGGTTCCTGGTACACTATCGAGACCGATGGATAATTTCTATCATGAAGCCGGGACAAAACCCTTTATACAACCTGGCGGAAGCTATCCTTAGCCAGTTAGCTCCTGCACCCCCGGATTTAACAGTTGTGTCGTTTGCAGATCTTATCAAGGAAGAAGGCATTAATGCTGTTCTTAAAACATTAGCGCCAGCCTGTGGAGAAAATACCAATTTTTTTTTATTAGTTGACCAGTTTGAAGAATTGTTCCGTTTTGCAATGGAACAGGATAATTCAGAAAAAAAAGATGAAGCGATTGACTTTGTAAACATTTTACTGGAACTCTTCCAGCAGAAAGATCTGCCGATTTATATTGCCCTTACCATGCGTTCTGATTTCATTGGCGATTGCGCCCGCTTTTATGGATTGCCGGAAGCCATGAACGAAAGTCAGTATATTGTTCCCCGCTTAACCCGTGTTCAATTAAAGATCTCCATCGAAGCGCCTATACGGTTATATAATGGCAACATCGATCCGGCGTTAACGGCGAGGTTGCTAAATGATGTTCAGTTGGTTAAAGACGAGTTGCCTTTATTGCAGCATGCGCTTATGAGAACCTGGGATCATGAAATCAATATAGATAAAAACGGTGTGCTTAACCTGAACGATTATGAAAGCATCGGCGGGATGCAAAAGGCATTGTCCAATCATGCGGATGAGGCACTGGTAGGGATGACGGAAAGCGAACTGGAATTGACAAAAAAGATATTCCAGGCGCTTACGACTATTGATGAACATGGCCGTAAGATAAGAAGGCCGGTTCAACTGAGCGAGCTGGAAGTTATTACAGGAGCCAATAAAGAAGAATTGAATTTTATTATTAACCGCTTTATTGCAAACCGGAAATCTTTTTTAGTAGTCAGCAAACTGGAAGAGAAAGATGATAAACTAATTGATATTTCTCACGAAAGTCTTATTCGTCAATGGAGCACACTCGATGCGTGGGTGGATGAAGAAGCCGAATCAGCTAAAATATTTTTACGATTAACAGCCAACAACGGGCTTTATAAAGAAAACAAAAGAGACCTCCTCGCAGGAAGTGAGTTACAGCAAATACTGCAATGGTATTACTCTTTTCAACCAAAAAGCGCCTGGGCATTCCGGTATTCCTCAAGCTATGAAGAGAGTTTTAATTATTTAAGGAAGAGCGAAGAGCAACATAAGATCGCAGAGCGCGAAAAAGAAAAACAACGGTTAAATAAATTAAGAAACCTGCGAATTCTTTTAGCCATTGCAGCAGTGGTGGTTATAGTTATCAGCATTTTATCTTATCTTAATTACCAGGCAGATATTAAAACAAAAAACCAGTTAGCCAGAAACTATTGGAGTAATAGTCAAACTGCAAGAGATGAAAACAACCCGCTTGCATCTTTGCACTACATGGCGGAAGCTGTAAGTAAAAGCAGGGATGAAGCCCTTACCAAAAATCTATTGATTGATGTACAACCCTTCTACCCCAAAACAGCATTGGAAGTTATTTTAATTCATCCTGACCTGGTATATAAAGCTATTTTTAGTCCTGATAGTAAAGAGATACTCACCATTTGTTATGATAGTATTATCCGCATCTGGAATTCGGAAACGGGTATGCAGTTGGACTCATTAAAAAAACAGGATGATGTTATTTATAATGCAGCTTTTAGTGAAGATGGCAAAAGAATATTAACAGCAGGAAGAGATGGAACCGCGCGGATCTGGAATAGATCGTCCGGCGAACAAACAGGAACTTCCATGAAGCATGATGGCGCCGTATGGAGTACCCGGTTCAGTGCTGATGAACAGCAAATTGTAACCGCATCCGAAGATGGAACGGTGCGGCTCTGGGAGACGGCCACTCAAAAGCAAATAAGATCTTTTACCGGGCATCGGGGTGTGGTGTTCAGTGCTGTATTTAGTGCCGATGGAACGCAGATACTATCCGCCGGTGATGACAGCACTGCACGTCTTTGGAATATTAGTTCTGGAAAACAGTTGGATTTTGTTATACATCACAGCGGCTACGTGAATAGCGCCGTATTCAGTGCCGACAATAAAAAAATATTAACTGCCAGCAGAGACAGTACAGCATGCGTTTGGGATGCCAATACAGGGAAGCAAATGGGACCATCTTTAAGGCATCATAACTGGGTAAACAATGCAATTTTCAGCAGGGATGGAAAATTTATTTTGACCTCCTGTTATGATAAAACGGCCCGAATTTGGGATTCGGAAAGCCTGGCTGAGACAGGTACCCCGATGAGACACAATGCTATTATTTATAGCGCTTTCTTCAGTAAGGATAGTAAACGTATTGTTACAGCCAGTGGTGATAGCACGGCCCGCATTTGGAATATTTCTACAGAAAAAAATATTATAAAATCCATAAAACAAGAAAACTCAATAACCAGTGCAACTTTCAGCGCCGATGGAAAATATGTAGTAACTGCCGGCATGGATAGTACGGCGCGGATTTGGGATATCGCCAACGGTAAAATAATTAATCCTGTATTAAAACATAATGGCATTGTTAACAGCGCTGTTTTCAGCACAGACGGAAAATGGATATTAACCTCAGGCAATGATAGCACGGCACGCCTCTGGGATGTTATTTCCGGTAAGCAGACAGGAGCGGTTATGCAAGACAGTAATATTGTAAGGACCGCTGTTTTTAGCCCTGATGGAAAACAGGTTCTTACTTCAAGCTTTGATGGTACTGCCCGTCTTTGGGCAGCGGGATCAGGAATATTGCTTCAACCGGTTATCAGGCAGGAGGTGTCATTTTTTTCCGCGGCTTTTAGCCCGGATGGGAAAAAGATCCTGACAACAGATCTTAATAATAATGCACGAACCTGGGATGCCGTAACCGGGAAACCGGAAGGCAAGTTGATACAAGATGAAGCTGTTATTAGCAGAGCCTTTTTTAGTAAGGATGGAAAAAAAATAGTGACTGCATGTTTTGATTCCAGCGCTAAAATCTGGGATGTAAAAACAGGCAGACAGGCTGGTCCCGCCCTGAGACATAAGGGTGCCGTATTCACGGCAGTTTTTAATTCCGATAGCAAATGGGTGTTAACGGCAAGCGCCGATGGCACTGCCCGTGTCTGGGAAACAAGAACAGGGAAGCAAATAGGCGCTTCCCTGCGAAATGACAAAGCCATCAACAGTGCATATTTTAGCTTCGATGAAAAACAAATTCTTACAGCGGGTGCAAATGGTACTACCACCATTTGGAACTTTGGTGGTGATCTGGATATTCCTGCTGATTTATTTCAATTACAGGCCAGGGTCATCACCGGGGTAGAACTCAATCCTGAGACTGGTGAACTATCCGTCATCCTGCCGGAGGTTTGGTATAAATTAAAAGACGAATATCACCGGAGTGCATCGGAGCATTATAAAATATGCCATTACCCCGTATATAATTTTTGGCGACAATCTCATGCCGTGGAAGCTGAAGCCGTTCGCTCCCAATATTAAAATATAGTACTTGAATGACCCTTACAGGACAAACTATTTATATGAGGGTCACTATATGCATTTTACCCGTATCTAATTGAAAATAAATTGAATATCTTATAGAATAGTTATCGTTTTATTTGCAGATAATTTAGATAATATATATCTTACAAAACCTGCCCTAGGGCATCATTAGAATTTAATGATGGCTAATGCCTGTTCCCGGATGAATACTTTTTAGCGACTAATTCTGTTTAAAAAAGTTCAACTAAGTAATTGACTGCATCAATATGTACTATCGGAAAAATATATGGTATGGACTTCTATGTATCTGCATTTCGCAAATTATTTACGCTCAGAATGCACCCCCGGCAAAGAAAAATCCATTAAGCATTACCGGTGGTGTTGGTGCATCTGCAAATTTCTATTCATCCAATGAAACTTTTTATTCCCGGCCATCTTCGTCATGGAATGCCTATGGTAATTTCACAGCGAAAGTGCAAGACTGGTCGATACCTTTTTCATTTATGTTAAGTCAATATAGCAATAGCCACTCATCTCCCTTTTTCCAGGTAGGCGCAAGTCCCACGTACCATTGGATGAAAGTACACGTGGGTTTTCGCAACATACCATTTTCACCGTTAACCTTTGAAGGACAAACGTTCAGAGGAGTTGGCGTTGAATTAAACCCGAAGATGTTTCGCTTTGCCGCGTTTTATGGGAAACTTAATAAAGGTATAAGTGAAGATACTACCGGGGGGAGTTTTAGAGCCCCCCAATTTTCCACTACAGGATATGGCGTTAAAGTCGGCATAGGTAATGCAACACAATTTTTTGATCTTATTTATTTCCATGCGAAGGATGATAGCAGTTCAGCATCCTTTATCAATAACAGTACAAAAAACGCTGTTCTTGCCCGTGAGAATGCGGTCCTGGGCTCTTCGTTCAGGCTTGTTCTATTAAAGAAATTAACGGTAACGGGCGATGCGGCCATTAGTGGATTAATTCCAGACATCTCTAATAATCAACAAGGTCAGGATTCATCCCGCCAGGGATTGAAGAATTTTATAGGAAATTTTTTGCCCGACAATCCCAGTCTTGAGGCAAGCTATGCCGGCCAGTCGTCATTAACTTATTATACTTCGGGTTATAATTCAAGTTTTAGTTATAGAAGGGTGCAACCGAACTTCAAATCACTGGGAACTCCTTACATGATCAGTGATAATGAACTTTTATCCTGGCTTAATAATTTTTCACTCGTTAAAGGAAAAGTAAATGTGAGCGCCAGCATTTCGCACCAGCATAATAATCTCGAAAAAAACCTCGTCGCTGAAATGCAAACCCAGGTAGCAAATGTAAACATCAATACTATCCTCGGCCAGCATTTTAATGTAAATCTTAATCTTTCGGGATATAATCTAAAACAAAAAAATGGTAATGCGCAATTACCCGACTCACTGCGCCTAAACGATTCATTTCTTCTAAAACAACAAATATACCAGTTCAATATCAACCCAACGTACAATTTTACAAAAGGTAGCCTGCTACACTATATCAGTGGCAGTTTAAGTTTACAAACCTTAACGGATAAAAATAAAGCGACAGCGGTACAATCAAACAGCAATAACCTGTCCACTTCAATAAATTATAACCTGGCTTTTATGAACAGGCCCTATAGTTTTTCGTTAAGTTATTTGTTCAACAGATACAAACAACTGGCAAACGCCTATACATCAAACGGTGCCACTATTGGAACATCTGCCCAATTCCTAAAAAACAGGAGTCTGAACATTCAAGGCAATATTGGTTATTTCTTAAACCATTTTAGTGACAGCAAAACAAAAAATATCTCGTATTCCCTGAATGCTGGTTATTCCATTAAACATCACAGCTTTAATCTATTTGCAAATTATATTTATACGCCACCTGTTAATAAAATTATTGAGGCTATCAATAAAACCTATCCTTACGCTGTAGCGACTAAAAATTACGGCGGGGGACTGTCGTACAATTATTCATTTTAAGATTTGTTATAGAAATGATATGAAAATACTTACTAATAAGTTCAACACCATAAAAATAAAAGGGACAAATATTTTTGCATTGCTATTTTCTTTTCTTTTGGTATGCATAACTGTTTGTGCATTTGCCCAACAATCACAATTATATCCATTAACTACTTCTACAAAAGTAGGTTCTGCAGGTACTGCAGACGTCAAACAATTTATTAGCAGTGTTGCCGTTACCGTTACCGTCAGTGGTAAATATGCAGATGGATTCCAGGTTTACGGCACTATTGAATGCCTCTCCCCTAAACAATTTACTATAACTACCAGTTCCGAATACCGTGTAATGAACGATAATGTTACCATCCCCGCCGGTTCAGTAATGCTTACGCAAAGTCAGAAATTAAATGCGTTCGGGAATTTTATACCAGCAAACCTGGCTCTTAAAAATATTGACTTTGGGTCAATAACAGATAGTAAAAATAATATTATCCTTCCTGACGGAGTATATCGAATCTGTCATTTTGCAAAGTTTAATACCCAGTTTATTTCCAATCCTAGCGCGGTTGCCGAATGTGGTATCTTCACTATTACTTGTCAGCCGATAAATGGTGCTCGCATAACTACCATTGTAAAACCGGTGGTCAGTCCTGATATTTCTCAAACGATCGCCAATAGCGGTATCACCTCCACGATGCAGTTTAGTAATCCAATAGGGTGTGTCTCCCAGGTTAGGTTATATGGAAAAATAGAGCGCATATCACCGCTGCCACAAATTACCATAACTACGAGTTCTGATAACAGGTTAAATGTACCCTTTACTCCCGGCAATTCAACACCGATTACTGCTACGATGCAGTTGCAGGCATTTGGTAATTTTGTGGATGGCAATTACCTGGTCGGCGGTGTAAACCCGGCAACGTTAAAAGATGTAAGAAATAACCTGCGACTTCCCGATGGAAACTACCGTATCTGCTATTATACCAGGTATTTCTCCCCCACAGGAGCGATAGGTGGGAATGCCTCCAATCCCGACCTTGGATGCGGCAATTTCACTATATGTAATGGTGCAGGTGTAGCGCCGCAATTTACCCAACCGGTAAATAACCTCACAGCCACCAGTCTGCTTGGTTTGGTGAAACCGGCTTCTCCTGTTATATTTACCTGGACGCCGCCTCAATCTTCCTGCGGAATTGCCGCAGGTGCCCTGACATATGATTTTGAAATAAGGGAGATACTAAACAACCAATCCATTACTGACGCACTGAATAATCCTTATGTATTCCGTAAAACCGTGTTGCCTTCCACTACCTTCTTACTGGATACCAATTTGAATAGAAATGTTTTACAGGTAGGTAAAAAATATGCCATCCGTGTCAGGGCCCTTAGCGCTAATCCGGGTAAGCTTTTGGAAATTGATAACAATGGATATAGCCGTGTAGAAGGATTTCAATATGGAAACAGCGCGGATCCGCAGGTGCCTAAATTTAATGTTTCCTATATCCCCTTCCTTGAAAGAAGAAGTGATTTCTGGGATAATAAATTGACTGATTTTGAGAATAAAAAGGGCGGTGACACGCTTGTTCCCATGAATCAATATGTTCCACTTGTCTTAACCAAAAATAATATTGTTTATAGTCCCGATGCCATTGAACTGTTTCTTGTCCTGAACCCGGAACTAACGGAAATGGATAAGGTTAAATTAAGTTATGCTCCCAAACTTCCTGACCTGGCCGCTGTACCCATAAAGGATGCAAGAAACTTTATCACGGAACATGCTATGAATCTTACACCTGATGTGGTAGAAGAGAACAGGTTCAAAAAATATTTAGACAGCCTGAATCTATATGTCAGAACACAAAAAACCACCGTGCAAGGCAGTGAACTAGTAGAATTGGTAAAACATCTCAATACCTTTAGCCGGCAGGTTAGAATTACTGACAGGGTAACCATGAATTTAATTAACACGTTATTATCAGAATTGCTTTTCGAATTGAAGGCGAATCTTGCACTTTTAAACAGGAGAGATTTTAACCTGCTAAAAAGTGTGATGGCAAACATTGAAGAATTATTAACGTCAACTTCAGAGGTTACTTCATTTTTAAATAAATACGAGGATCAAATACTCAGTTATAATAAAATAAAACATCCTGTTGGATATAGCAATACGGAAGCAGAAAATCCTGAGTATTTACCGGCGTTGATGGATCCGTTACTTCCTTTCAATGTAATACTTTGTCGTTATACAAAAACGCAACCCAGTACCCCCATTTTAACCACACCGGATCTTATGGGGACTTACAAGGTGTTTTATGTTTTGTCTACTTTATACAATCACAAAAATCCTGAAATAAACGCAAAAAGTACCAATACGCCGGCATCTACAGCGCAAGTGTCGTTGCCAAAAACAACATTTAAATTATGGGCAGAAAACATACTGAATCGCACCAAGACAAAAGAACAGGATATTGATTTTATGGATGCCTTCCTTCGCAGTAAAAAAAGATGGCCCTATCCAAAACATTTTACGATTATTATAAAGGCGGAGTGATTCGGTTCTGCTCAATAATATTCAACCGTATAATATAATAAGGGATAACTAAAAAGAGGTGGCGTTTGTAGGGGCAGGGCTTTCCTCCGCCCTGTTACACCTGGTACATGTAGTATTTTGTTAACGTTCCCGATAATACTCTGGCAGTTTCGTATGCAGTCTGGGCGGGAACAAGCCCCGCCCCTACAAGCGTCCTACTTAATAGCCGGCCTTAATAAACCGGCTTTAAATTTTTACTTTTCCAATAATCTATAATGGGTTGATAAGGGCCGAGCTTATGCTGTGCCGAAGGAAATGTATCTATAAAGGGACCAACGCTATAATCAATGGCTTTCTCTTCGGGATGAGGATAATCAAAGTCTTTAACAACCGGCCTTTTGTGTATATTATCATCATTTACAAAAGCCGCTATGTCCAACGCGTCTTCATCGCTTAAGAAAGGTTTGTTCCAGGTGGCTTTGTCGTGAGGCATGTTGGCCTTTAACCATTGCGCCTGCTTTATCAGGCGGTGCATGCTTGAGCCTGGCTGGTAACCGTCAAGGCCCCACAAAGGAGGATATTTATACGTTATATTACTGGAGTCCATCAACCCTTCGCCATTGGCGCCATGGCATCTTAAACAATGATCACTAAAAAGAGCACTTCCTCTTTCAGAGCTGGCTGCGATAGCCGGGAATTTGATCTCCAGGTTTTTTGAACCTTTAAATTGTTTTGCTTTTGGTGCATACCCATTGATCCATTTTAAGTAAGATAAAAAGGCAATCATCTCTTCGCCATCAAGTGGCAATGGTTTGCCATTATGTGGCCGCATCACGCAGTTGTTTACTCTTTCGGCCAGCGTTAATACTTTGCCTTCCCTGGCGCGGTATTGCGGGTAGTTTTCGTGCGAAGTAAACAGGTTAAAAGAAAATAATTTTGTGCCTGCATCCTGGTGGCAATTGGTGCAGTTCATTTTGTTACCCAGGTATTTACCATTTACTCCATTGGGTCCAATATAATATGCCGTGTTCAGCATTAACTTCCTGCCATACCGCACGGCAGCGCCGAATTTATCACTAGGTATCTGTGATGTATCAACGCTGATGAGTTCATCTGTGTCGTTTGCCACCGGTGTTGTATTAGTAACATTTTTTTCTGTGTTTTGATTGCAGGAAATGGAGAGTATGATGGCAGATAAAAATGTAATTATTTGATGAGCTTTTTTCATTTGGGTTATGATGATTTTATAATTCTATCACTGTGCCGATTTTGAAAACTATCCTACTCAAAGGAATGAATGCATAACGTCCCCTCCTTATTCAAGGTTACGGTTAGGAAACAAGTTTTTAATGTTTTTTCTGTCATTTCAGCCAAAGCACCACAGCAACTTCGCATAAATGCATGCTACGGCACTTTGAGCTGAAATCTCTACGATGGAGACAGCTCGAATTGTAGAGATTTCAGGGGAAGCGCGCAAGATGTTTTTATTCGGGAATATTGAGGCGCTTCGCTGAAATGACAAAAATAATTAAGTTGCATATTAGTAAAGTCTCCCATGAACTTTCCTTCACTTAATATAAAGATATGCCATCACTCTCACTCGCTATTCACAACCCCTCCATCAACGTTGCACAAACGGAAACAACTGCTCCCTCTTTAAAAACTCCACCCTATATGGCGGTATAGCAGTTTGCAACGTCCATAACAAAACACCCTTTCTATTCGCCAGTACCGAAATATGTTTTTTAGAGCAACAACACAATACAGTCGAATCATCTATCGCATAAGCGCTTCCCATCCTGTCATTGTACACTTCAAGAGGCAACTTAATATGAAGGTCCATGGTAGAGGTCTTTCTTTCTTCATCTAATTTCAAAGAAAAGACTTCCGACTGGCGCCTATCAACTCCGTTATCAAAAAACATCAGGCTGCCATAAGCATTTATATGAACCGCGTGCGATTGCGTAAAATCGCAATCGGCAGGCATTTCAAAGTTTCCTCCTTTACCAAATTTCCAGATTATTTTGCCGGTATGGGAATCTACTTTCCATATCTGCCCGCTGTTGTAAAAGGAGATGAGGTAATTGCCGTCTTTATCATAATTCAGGCTATTGGCATGGGTCCAGTCCTTCCTGGTTTTAAGTATTTGGGGGTCTTTAAGAGGATCAAGCACATCAAACACACTCCACTGCCATATTTTTTTTCCATTTCTGTCCATTATTAGAATGCCATCACTGCTAATAGTATCTTTTGAGGTGCCACCGATGGAACTGAGGTCAATCACTCTTTCATCAACATACAGCGTTACAATTTCACTTTTATTTTTTAGAATTTCATGATGAATTGTATACTTAAAATCACCCTGGCCTTTTTTCAGATGCAGCAAAGTGTCTCCTGATAAATTGACCTCTAAAATTTCGCTGCCATAACTTGTTGGTTCATCATTCTTACCGAGGATGGAAATAATGCTGGTGTCTTTGGTAAAATGGGTCACTTTAAATCCTGTTCCATCTACGGTGTGATACCATTTCAATTCGCCTTTATAGTTCACGATATAAGCTACGCCAGGAGTTTCTCTTTTATTCAAAAGCATAAAACCCTCTTTGAATACCTGAGGTAAAAGTTCTTCGTTGGCACTACTGTATTTAAACTGATCCTGCAACCAAACTGGAAGCGCCCTTGATGTAAAAGCATATTGTTTACTGGTAGTTGTATCACCATCCTGCATAGTGACAATATCAAACGAATAATTAGTCTGAGGAGTGATATTAGTAAGAACAAGAGCATGTGATAAACCCGTTGTTGAAACAGCAGACAATATTTTTTCCTTAATCCCGATGCTATCCCGCCAATACTCTACATACACCGCTGCCCTGGCATTTGTAATTACATCAATTTCAATTTTTAAAATATTGTTATTATGTTCCCCGATTTTTATTTCTTTAATAACATTACTGCCACTGTTTTTACAACCAACACCCAACACCATTAAAATAAATACAATCAGGAACGTTGGTAAATACTTCCACATCTTAATAAAACTTTTACAATTACATTCTATTCCCGGGTTATTCAACATTCTTTACCTGGCTGAATTATCCAGGGCCGGATTTAAGTTCACCTGGTTTTGAGGATAAGGAAAATATTTATTTTTAGGCATCACAATAGTAGCTGGTTGGCCTATCCTGGTTAGATAAGCATTTACAATTACATCATATTTATTCATCCTTATTAAATCGGACCTGCGTTTGCCTTCATAAAAAAATTCCCAACCGCGTTCCTGTAAAATCGCATCCCTTAATGTTGACTGATTGTAGCTACCTACCGCAAGCAACTTGGCGTGCGACCTGGCTTTAACCTGGTTAATAAGAGCAATGTTTTCACTGTTTGGCCCACTCAATTCATTGAGTGCTTCTGCCCGGCTTAGTAACACATCGGCATAACGCAGGATGTCAACACTATGCCCATCATAATAGGTAGTTGACCCTGCCGAGTCTGCATATTTCTTTGTTGCAATATCTACCATATAACTAATACCGGCAGGAGGGACAGCCGTTAGCGTCGGAGGTTGCATATATACCAAGTCATCCGTGCCTTTGTACAAAGGATAAAAACATTTTTTTCTGTCATCACTATTATCATACGAATTCCAGAAATCCCAGGTAACGGCATAATATTGCCATCTGTCTTTTACAACAGGATGGTTTAAAGGACCGAAGTGGTTCAACAATTCGGTTCCATTTAAATTGGCATCACTAAGCACGGAGAAGATATTTTCGCTGCACCATTTATTGGCTTCGGCAAATAAGCCAAGATAGGAAGGATAAAGCGTATAAGCCTGCAGATCCATTACCTGTTTTGTTACATCCACCACTTTTTGCCAGTCGTGCCTGCGTAAATATAATTTTGCCAATAAAGTGTAGGCTGCTCCCTTTGTGGCCCTGCCCACGTCATTGCTGGCGTAAACAGCATTGCTTACATAATTTATGGGAAGCGCGGACGCTGCCTCGGTTAAATCATTTATTAATAAGGTTTCAATGTCGGCGAGAGGGGAGAGCGGGGGTTGGCTTGTATAATCAGGGTTTGCGATATCCTTCTCTGTCGCCAGGACAACCGGGCCCCATGCATCTGTAAGATCCATATAAGCTACTGAACGTAAAAATTTTATTTCTGACAAGAACTGTTTCTTTTCGGCCTCAGAAACAGTGGTCATGGGTGTAATGTTATAAATAGCATTGTTGGCGTTTGCTATCAACTTATATATTTGTCTCCAGTCTTCCGCCAATAAACCGTTGGCGGAGTTCCAGAGCGCCAATGAAAGCTGGCCTGGATCACCGCCATAACTGCAATGACCGAGGTCTGTTGTGAGATCAGTTAACGCAAAATGCCTAACGGTCCAATAATCATAATTATCTCCAACAGACGGACCTTTCAACCGCGCGTACACAGAATTTACCGCGGCCACAGCATCTGACTTGGTTTGGAAAGCATTGGTATTGGTAAGGCTGCTGTATACCTTGGGATCTAATGATCTATTACAGGCGTATTGCAGTAACACAGCAATTAACAGCACTATTAATTTATATTTTTTCATCGTTGCCATAATTTATTGTTGAATACATCAAATAACGCTCACCAGTATTCGATTAATGAATGGTTAGTTTAAGTCCGAAAACAAATGTTTTGAAAGAAGGGAACGCATTAAAATCTATTCCACCTCCAACATTGCTGCCAGAGTGTACATTCACTTCCGGATCAGTACCTGTATAATCTGTAAAAGTGGCCAGGTTCTGCCCTGAAACATACAGTCTTAACCCATCTATAAATTTAATCTGCTTTATCAAATATACCGGTACGTTATATCCAAGCGAAACTGCTTTTAAACGTACGTAAGAGGCCTTCTCCACAAACCTTGAATTAACATAACTGCCGTAGGTACTTAAAAAATAACCTTCACGGGGAATATCTGTATTTTCATTTTTACCGGCTACCCAGCGGTTCAAAGCATCTGTGCTGGTTGTTGACTCTAACACCAACCGGTTCATATTATACAAAGAATAACCAAAGGCCCCCTGGAAAAATATGCTGACATCAAAACCCATATATTGAAAATCATTGCTAAAGCCAGCAGTATAATGCGGGTTTGTGTTACCAAGATACGTAGCATCATCAGGCGTTATTTTGCCATCGCCATTAACATCTACATACTTTGGATCGCCTGGTTTGGAAAGAGGTTGCGGTGCATAAATTTCACCCGTTTTAATAACACCGGCATATTTGAATCCATACAATACACCCAATTCTTTGCCAGGCTCTAACCTGGTAAACTCGCGACCGGAAACGGTTCCGCTGGGATTAGCCGTATTGGTACTGATAATTTTTACATTGTTTGCCAGCGACAAAGACTTTTGTTTGTTGTACGCAATATTGAAAGTAGTGCTCCAGGTAAAATTTTTAGATTTGATATTCTCTGTATTAATGGAAAGCTCGATGCCCTTATTTTCGATGGCACCTGCATTGGTGATCTGTGAACTAAAACCCCACCACTGCCCAACAGGGATAGCTAAAAGCAGGTCGCTTGTTTTCTTTTTATAAACATCGATGGTAGCGTTTAATTTCCCGTTAAAAAAGCCCATATCCAAACCTATATCCGTTTGAGCGGTGCTTTCCCATTTTAAATTATTATTTGACAAAGAAGCCGGCTCAATACCAGCAGATAAAATACCGCCTGCTCCAAGAGAAGTACCGTAAGGAGAAAACCGGCTCATATATGCATAGTCACCAATGCGATCATTACCTGTAATGCCGTAGCTAACTCTTAGCTTAAGGCTGGAGAATGTATTTAGATTTTGTATGAATGACTCATTGGTTAATTTCCAGGCGAGGGCACCTGAAGGGAAAATACCGTTTCGGTTATTTGGTCCAAACCTGGATGAAATGTCATCCCGCAGCGTAAAGGTTGCTAAAATTTTATCATCATAACTATAGTTCAGCCTTCCATAATAGGAAGTAAGTTTACCTTCTATCCTGCTACTGGCCGGAACGGTAGCGCCCTGTACCGAAGGCGTTGCACCTGCATATAAATTATAGAATAAAAATATGTCTGTTGAAAAGCCACGGCTACCCGCGCCCAGGCTTTCAAAAACATCTTTTTGATTGGAAGTTCCTGCCAGGGCTGTAAATGAATGAACCCCGGTAGTGTACTTATAAGTAAGATATTGTTCTACCAGCCACCGAAAACTGGTGCTCATTTGTTCCTGCGCTATGCCCCCGTTTGCCTGGCCGCTAACTAATGTTTTGGGGGTATATTGTCCCGCAGTTGTTTGGGTATATTCTGCACCGGCACTAATATGATAGGTGAGATTTTTTATCACTTCATAATCAGCAAACATATTTCCATTGATCAGCCTGTTGGTAGAAACATTGGTGGGTTCTAATAAAACCGCCAGGGCATTATCTTTTCCCAGGTACCTGTAATAAGTTCCATCCGCATTGTAAACAGGTAAGGCAGGAGCTGCGGTGAGTATTGAAAATAAAGGCGCGGTGATATCTGCTACATACCGTTGTAAATGCGAACTGGTACTTGCCCCATAAAAATTAGCACCCACTTTCACTTTGTCACTAAAGTTTTTTTCTGCTCCCATTCTAATGGAATACCGTTCCATATTGGTTGTTTTCAAAACACCATCCTGTTTTATATAGTTACCAGACAGGTATAGTTTTGAACTTTTATCGCTACCGCTTAAACTGACGGACCTGTTTAAGATAGATGCCTGCTGCGTAGTTGCATCCCACCAGTTAGTATTTGCAATAGGAAAACTTGGTGCAAAAACGGGCGACCTGCTATCTTCAGCCGCCGTCGCATTTTGAATGGCTGCGTATTGTGTGCCATTTAATAGCGAAGGTTTATAATTTAAATATTGATAACCATTGGATGCATCGCCATCAATTTGCATTTTACCAAACTTGCCCTTTTTTGTGGTAATTAATACTACGCCGTTTCCTCCACGTGCTCCATAAATAGCCGTAGCAGAAGCATCCTTCAATATCTGGATATCCTGGATATCATTAGGACTAATAAATTTGCCATTATCGCTGATGAATCCGTCTACTACATACAAGGGTTCATTGGTTGTGTTGATAGAATTACCGCCCCTGATAATAATTGAAATGGCACCACCGGGTGAAAAGTCTGATTGCTGCACCCTTACACCGGCGGCACGGCCCTGTATAGCCTGGGCAATATTAGAAGTTGTACCACCTAATGTCATATGATCACTGGTTACAGAACTTATGGAACCGGTAAGATCCTTTTTCTTTTGTGTTCCGTAGCCCACTACCACTTCTGCTAATTGTTGTTGCTGAACACTAAGTTTTATGGTAATGCTGATTTGATTTGGGTCAAGAGTGATCGTGGAATCTTCATATCCCACATAACTTACAATCAATGTATTTTTGGCATTGCTGCTGGTCAGTGAAAAACTTCCATTCTCGGTAGTGGTTGTATTGATCCTGGTACCTTTTATAGATACGGTGGCTTTAGACAGTGGCTCATTATTTTCTCCATGTACAGTGCCGGTGATTTTTGTTTGGGAAAAACTGCGACTACCTGTAATTAATGTAAGAAATAAAATGAAAAACTTTATCCGTCTCATATGCAGTATATTTTAATGTCGGCTACAAGGTAGAGATAAAATTTTCACTAATAAAAAGGGAATTTGCAAGTTCTTTACGAAAACGATTGTAAAATTTACGCAACCGTTTGCGTAATATTTATAAGCATGGTCCAAACGACTTCAAGTTTTGATTTAGGTTCGAATGGTGAAGCATTCTGCCAGGAAATTACCGGCACAGAATATTTGATGGCATATATAATTTTTAATAAGTAAATTGAAACGCAAAGCGCAACAAATAGAAACCATATGAAAAAATTATCAGTGATAAGCAAATTAAATAGGTACAGGTATTTTTCAATGCCCGCCATCTTATTATTATTTGCAATAGTATCAGTAAATGCAAATAATGTTCGTTTGGAAAAGGCAGACACGGCCATTCTTGAAGGTCGTTGGGATATTACCATTGACATGGCAGGGAAACAGGTGCCATCCTGGTTCGAAGTGCATCATTCAGGAACGCATACACTTGTTGGCCAGTTTGTTGGTCCTGGTGGAAGTGCCCGTCCCATCTCCAAAGTTAGCTTCAGCGGTGGTAAGATGAGCTTTGCTATTCCTCCGCAATGGGAATCAGGAAATAAAGATCTAACGGTAGAGGGTACTCTGCAGGGCGATAAGTTAACCGGTACCATGAATACTGTCGATGATAAAAATTATAGCTGGACCGGCGTTCGCGCCCCATCTCTGCGTCGGCAAAAGGAGCCTGTTTGGGGAACTCCTATTCGCCTGTTCAATGGTACCGACCTGCAAGGCTGGCACGCTACCGGTGAAAATCAATGGAAGGCAGAATCCGGTGTTTTGCGCAGCCCTAAATCCGGTTCCAATATTGTTACCGATAAAACTTTTATGGACTTTAAACTTCATGTTGAATTTCGTTATCCGGAAGGCAGCAATAGCGGAGTGTACCTCCGTGGACGTTACGAAGTACAGATTATGGACAGTAAAGGGGAAGAGCCTGTTAAAGATCTGTTCAGCGCGGTGTATGGCTTTATAACACCCAGCTCTATGATGGCAAAGGCAGCGGGAGAATGGCAATCATATGATATTACCCTTTCAGGAAGGCTGGTAACCATTGCGGCTAACGGCAAGACTGTTATCTGCAACCAGGAAATACCGGGAATTACTGGTGGGGCTTTGGATAGTAAAGAAGGTGAACCGGGTCCGATATATTTCCAGGGCGATCATGGGCCTATCGAGTTTAGGAATATTATAATTACGCCGGCAAAATAAAAATAAATAAATTCGATTTTCTACTACGTAGCGTTTCAAATCAGTCTATTCAATTGACAGAGACCTGGAATCTCTGCCTTACATCAGGCGATCCTGATTAAACTTGTTCCGTTACTTTAATAATTTTTGGTAGCAAAAATGCTACTTCGGATATTTACTGTATTTAAACCTGTAAGGAGTGGTAGATGAACTATTCCCACTTAACGATTTTTAAATGAAAAGTTCTGAACTGGTCAGAAAGTATCAGCAAGCCGGCTGGATTGAAATAAGGTAGACTGGCAGCCACAAGATTTTTAAGAATCCTGTAACAGGAGAAACACAATCAGTTGCTTATCATGGAATTAAAGAAGTACCAGGCGGTCTGGCTAAAAAAGTGCTGAAAAAATTGGGGCTATGATAAACAGACCCGTTTAATTATTGATTATAGAAACTGATGAAGTTTACGTTACCCTTTTAAAGAAATACAATTTGAATTACACAATATGAAATCAAAATCCCGGAAAAATTAGAAAATAGAAATCATCATTGAAAAGAATGATGGTTTATTATGGGGAAGGGTAGAGGGCAGAGGAGAGTTTATGCCCACACCATATGGTGACAATACCCACCAGGTCGTGGAAAATTTAAAAGAATTAATTCAGGATTACATAATTCTTGAAGGAAAAAGAGATCCCTTATGGAATAAGTTAGATTTGAACCATTTTGAAGTTGAATTTAAATATGACCTTCAGGCATATTTTCAGGAACACAATTATCTTAAGATTAGTTCTGTAGCCGAGCAGGCTGGATTAAATCCCGGATTGGTGAGACAATATGCAAGCGGTGTAAAATATCCATCCTCAGACCAGGCTAATAAAATACGCGATGCTATTAAAAAAATAGCAAAAGTGTTGTCTGACGATTCGATTTATGTGGCTAAAATCTGACAATATAACCTAGAAAGTTCCTGTGTTATTATTTTAACGTCATCGCAGATCTTCTAAATATCTTTGTAAATTTGAATTACATAAAATTTAACCAATTTATTTTTTGATAGCAATCTGGTCTTTGCCCTAATACCTTAACAATCCAGTAAAATTAAAACCCATGGCAAAAAAGAATCTTTCCCGTCGCAATTTCCTAACAACATTGGCTGCTTCCGGTGCAGTTGCCACCACTCAACTAAGTCCGTTAAGCAGTTTGGCCAGTCCTCCATCAGTTACTACCGGTTCCACGTTCAAACCCAGATCTATCGATGAACCGTTCAAGATTGTATGTACACAGAAATTATCGCAGGCGGAAGAAAACCAGATAAAAGCGGCAGGAAAGAATGCTGAACTGGTGATACTTACTGATTCAACAGATCCAAAACATTTCGCAGAAGCAGAAGTCATCATTGGCTCAGTGAATGATGCCACCTTACTACTGGCAAAGAAATTAAAATGGGTACAGGCTTTGGGAGCAGGAGTAGAAAATATGTCGAAGGCGCTTATTGAACATCCCAGCATGCTAACGAACATGCAGCGTATATATGCACCCGTTATAGCGGAAAGCGCCATCGGTCTGTTGCTAAGCCTCACGCGCGGATTGACCCAGGTATCCATTCCCGCTTTCAAAGATCGTAAATGGATGCAGGCTCCCAATAATATAATTTTGGATGATCTGTATGGCAAAACAATAGGCATCGTAGGAATGGGGGGCATTGGTTCGGAAACAGCCCGTCGCCTTCACTATGGGTTCCAGATGCGCGTGATTTGTACAGATGCCAAACCAATGCCCAAGCCCGATTTCGTGGCCGAATTACACGAACCTGCCTGGTTGATGGAAATGGTGCCGCAGGTAGACGTATTGATGAGCGCGGCGCCGCTGACAAAAGAAACCAAAGGCATGTTTAACGAGCAGGTGTTCCGTAAAATGAAGCCAAGCGCTTATTTCATCAACGTAACCCGTGGTGGGTTGGTTGACCAGGAAGCGTTGGTAAAAGCGCTGAAAGAAAATCGTATAAGAGGCGCGGGACTGGATGTAACCACTCCGGAGCCTCTGCCCGCCGATAGCCCGCTTTGGAGTTGTCCCAACCTGGTGATTACTCCTCATAATTCCGGTGCCGCGCCTATTCGACAGGTACGGCAAATGGCGCTTATTACAGAAAACGTTCGAAGGTATAGCCAGGGATTGCCTTTGATGAATGTGGTTGATAAAGCGAAGGGATATTGAGGCAACTGATGCAAAAATTAGTAAGGTTGATTGTACTTTCTTCCCCTCCTTTATTCAAGGCTACGGTTAGGAAACAAGTTTTTAAAGTTTTTCTTGTCATTTTAGCCAAAGCGCCACAGCAACTTAGCATAAATGCATGTTACGGCGCTTTGAGCTGAAATCTCCAAGATGGAGACAGCCCGCATTGTAGAGATTTCAGGGGAAGCGCGCTAGAGGTCTTTATTCGGGAAGGTTGACGCGCTTCGCTGAAATGCCAAAAAATTGAGTTGCATAATTGAAAGTCTTCCATGAACTTTCCTGCACTTAATATGAAGATGTGTCTAACGGCAGCCTAAAATAAGGAGGGGAAGAAAGAACAATCACTTTTATAAGTTTTAAGACATCCTTATTAGAGAGTCCCTCTAAAGAAATTTACTTACTGCTCATACGTCATCCTAATAGCGCCTTGTCTAAAAACATTACCATATAACAGCCCTAACCCTGTGATATATTTTTTCCTATCCAGGACTCGGATTTTCGTTCTATCTCTCATTCATCATAACATTACTTCGCTGCCTCCAACGATTGTTTATACTCATTCCAAACACTCATGGTATGTTTCACCAATTGGTATTTATCAGTTTTGATATTAAAACATTGTACCCCTACAGGCACTTTTAGTTTCAGATCGCTAAGGCAGTATTTCAACAGCCCATAGGTATCGAAACTACCAGAACCAAGTGGAAGAATATAATCGTCCCAAATATTTGTTTTTTGTGTGATAACATTGTTCGCACCGGAGATCGTTATCATTTTCAGATAAGGGCTCAATTCTTTAAGATGGGATTGAAGCCCGTTTCTTTCTTCAAGACTTGTCGTAGCAAGCCAATGACAGAGATTAAATGTCAATCCGAGGTTCTCTCGGCGGATTGATTTTATGAGTGCCAAAGCATTATCGGTACGCTGTATATAATAGCCGAAATGTGGATAGATAGCCACCTGCAGACCAGCATTACCTGCCCAGTCAGAAACCTGTTTCAGCAGGCGAATTACCATCGTATCAGCTCCATGCGAATCAGCAGGAAATTGAGTGCTGCCTACGATATATGTTGCAATGATTGTCTTGGTTCCTTTAAGTTTATTTATGAAGCCTTCTAGCCTGCTATCCATATGGGGCGTATCCACCCGTATTCTTACATAAAAATAAGATGAAGGGAGTTTATAGGTATCCATCGATGCTTTCATTTCGTCAAACATGTCTTCACTGTTAATTTCCATGCCGGCATAGCCAGTGTTTTTTATCAGTTCCACCTGCTTGTCGTACGTGTTATACGTAGAATCTCCACGTATAATGTTGTGCAAGGTGAAAAAATCATTTTTTATCTTTTGAGAGAATGAATCTTTGAAAACAAAGCACATTAAAAGGGTAACAATAATAATTCTCATTTTATTTAAAGATTAAGTGTAGGCATATTAATAAGATATCTTTCTTTTATACGATCCATTCCTTTCTCGCCAATGGTGCTACAAGTAGGGCATTGGCGGCGTTGTTACCGATGAAAATTTCTCTTTCCGGATCCCATTGTAATTTGCCACCGCACTGGCAGGCGATAAGACCTATCTGTGAAATAGAAATCGTTCGATGCCCTGTTTCGATGGGCTCCAATGTGGGCCTGTTATCTTTGATGGCCTGGATAAAATCGGTTTTATCCCACAATGTAGCAGATAAATCCAATTCCCCTGTTCCAGGTTTTGAGTGCACTATACCGGGGTTGCTGGTAACAATTTCACCGGGATAGCCATTAACGAGTATCCACCCATCTGAACCAGTATATTTAACGGAGGGTTTGCTGGTTGGTGATTGTTCGCAGGTGACCTCAACACCATTTGCATAACGAAAGGATACCTGGAAATTGATCATGGTGTTCCATAAACTACTTGGGAACTCACCCTTTCCTGTTATTTCAACAGGACCAGAATATTCAGAGTTATTCGCCCATTGGGCGATGTCGAAATAATGTGCGCCCCAGTTAGCAATCATGCCTTGTGCGTATGTGTCTACCCTCATCCAGCCGGGCCGGTTTTGATGGTTAAAAGGCGTATGCACCCGGTGCTCAGTGTAGGGCGTATATCGCTCCGGTCCCAGCCATAGGTCGTAATTCAATTCTTTAGGCACCGGCATATCGGGTTGTGGTGGCACGGGAGCAGGATCTGCCGGGAAAAAAATTTCTATCTTTTTTAAAACACCGATTTTTCCGTTTCTTACCCATTCTACGGCTTTATTTTGAACCCTTACAGATCGGAACTCACTATCTGTTCGATTAACCACTTTGTATTTTTTTATTGCATCTACCAGGGCCCTACCCTGGTGAACGCTCATGCTGAGTGGTTTTTCACAGCTAATGTGTTTTCCTGCTTTCGCGGCCAGAATACCCATAGGCACATGCCAAAAGTCAGGTGTTGAGATCATAACAGCGTCAATATTTTTGCGCGCCAATAACTCGCGAAAATCAACATAGGTGGCACATCCTTTATATTTTCCATCGGCAGACTTCTTTGCATAATAGCCTTCAACAACATCTTTCGCTTTATTCATTCGCCAACTGTCAACATCACAGATGGCTACCACCTGCGCTTCTTCAATGTCCAGTACGCCGGGTATCCTCCCTAAGTTACCGGGGAGAGTGCTTCCTTGCAGGTTTTGACCGAACCCCTGGCGCCCCAAGCCTATCATCCCCACCGTTATTCGATTGGAAGGAGCATTGCGGCCAAAAACAGAAGCCGGAACAATGGCGGGCATTCCCAAAGAAACAGAAACCAGGCCTGTGTTTTTCAAAAACCTTCTTCGATTCATGATTTCTCTGTTTTAATTAACAATGTAACATATAAATAAAATTCGAGGTTTGTACCTTAGATAGTTTGTCGGTTCATTATTGCAGGCTATTTTCTCGGTACGATATTGATAACTTGGATTCTTTTTATATCTTCCATGCTGGTAAGTGTAACGAATATGCATTTATGGGCTATCAGCTGTCGGCCATCAGCTATCAGCAGGTCATTCTATTATATGTTTCCTCCCGATGGCCGATAGCTGAAAGCCGATAGCCAGGCGTCGGAATATGTTTAACCCAGTACCAGTAAATGTTAACCGCTTTTATTTTAAGCGGGTTTTATCTTTTCAAAATTATATTCAGCATACATATAACCAAAAAATCATGAAACAAAGTTTTAATCGTCGGCGATTTATTCGTTTAAGTTCTGCCGCTGCAGCCGGGGTTGGTTTATTGACTAATAACATGTCAAAGGCTTATGCGTACAAAGTAAATGAATCACAAGGACGGGTTGGTATTATTGGTCTCGATACATCCCATAGCGTTGCTTTTACAAAGTCGCTTAATGCTCCCGATCCTTCGCCCGAACTCAAAGGATATAAAGTTGTTGCCGCTTATCCGAAGGGAAGTAATGATATAGAATCATCTACCAAAAGAATACCAGGCTATACGGAAGATGTAAAGAAACTGGGCGTTGAGATAGTAAATTCTATTGAAGAATTACTGAAGAAAGTAGATGTAGTACTGCTTGAAACAAACGATGGACGCCCTCATTTAGAACAGGCTTTGCAGGTATTAAAAGCAGGTAAGCCAATGTTTATTGATAAACCGGTTGGTGGTACGTTGAGAGATACCATTGCCATTTATAATGCCGCAAAAAAATACAAAGTGCCCATTTTCTCCTCTTCATCGTTGCGGTATATGGAAAGTGTTCAGGATGTTGTGAAAGGAAAAGTAGGCGCCGTATTAGGAGCCGATACTTTTAGCCCGGCATCTTTGGAAAAAACGCATCCTGATCTTTTCTGGTATGGCATTCATGGTGTTGAAATATTATTCGCGGTTATGGGTATCGGTTGTAAAGAGGTAATTCGTGTAAATACCAATGATACTGATATTGTTGTGGGCACCTGGAAAGATGGAAGAGTAGGTACTTTCAGGGGAACACGTACCGGCTTGCATGATTATGGCGGAACGGTGTATGGTGAGAAAGCCACTCTTCCCTTAGGGCCCTTTAAGAGCTATGATAACTTGTTGGTTCAAATAATCGATTTCTTTAAAACGGGTAAGCCGCCTGTTAGTCCCGAGGAAACACTGGAGATATATGCTTTTATGGAGGCAGCAGATGAGAGCAAGAGAAATGGCGGGAAAGCCGTGAGCCTGGAATCAGCTATGCAGAAAGCAGGGCATGTTTGATAATTAAAGCTGGCCGAAACACACCTTTAATGAAATGACATCAAGCCATTTTTATGAAAACATTATTAGTAACGCCTGCAAAACCGAAATCTTTTCTTTCCAATACTATTACAACGGAATCTTTTCTTTCCCAACGACTTTATTCCCTGGATGCCTTAAGGGGTTTTGATATGTTTTGGATAATGGGAGCTGAGGAGATTTTTCATGGGCTTGCAAATGCAACCGGTTCACCGTTTTGGGAAACAATTTCTATCCAATTCACTCACCCTGCCTGGAATGGTTTTCATGTGTATGATCTCATCTTTCCACTTTTCTTATTCCTGGCGGGCGTTTCCACTCCCTATTCTGTAGGGGGCGCATTAGAAAAAGGAAAGAGCAGGCAGTATCTGCTCCAGCGGGTAATAAAACGAGGTTTTATTTTAGTGCTGTTGGGAATTGTTTATAATAATGGTTTACAGCTACGCCCCTTTTCAGATATTCGCTTCTCCAGCGTATTAGGAAGGATTGGAATAGCCTATATGCTTGCAAACATCATTTATTTATACTCTGGTTATCGTGCACAGGTTACCTGGTTTGCAGGTTTGCTTATTGGATACTGGCTGATATTAAAATTCACTGCCGCGCCTGGTTTTGCTTCCGGCGATCTTACGATGGAAGGAAACTTTGCATCATACATTGACCGAACAATACTTCCCGGTAAACTTTCACTGCGCATACACGACACTGTTGGTTTCTTTAATAACATTCCTGCTATCAGCACAGCTTTGTCAGGCATACTGGCTGGTACTTTTCTAAAAAACGCATCCACCACATCCCAAAAAAAAGCAGCACTGCTGGCGGCCGTTGGTAGCATATTCCTACTCCTTGCCCTTCTATGGAATATTGATTTTCCTATCAATAAAAATATGTGGTCAAGTTCGTTCGTGTTACTTACCAGCGGATTAAGTCTTATTTTATTAGCCATCTTCTATTATATAATTGATGTACTCGGCTACAAAAGATGGACATTTTTCTTCAGGGTAATCGGCATGAATTCCATTCTCATTTATATTTCGGGTCGCTTTATAAATTGGAATTATATAACTAATGGATTTTTTCAATGGCTTGGCCAGTTAACAGGCAACCCTTTTAATGTTGTTGTGTTGGCAGTTTGTTTAGTAGCAGTGAAATGGATGTTCTTATATGTACTGTATAACAAGAACGTATTTTTACGGGTGTAATTATCGATGATGATTATTCGCCAGACAGCGAATAATACAGGCGTATATCACCCTGTAACCACGGTGATCTTGTTAAAACACCCGCTATTATTTCAACTATTACTTTAAACCTATTTAAAAATAGGTAATGAGTTCTCCCTTCATAAGACTTTCCCCTTAGATCGTTAAAATACCAACTGTTATGGTTTTAAATGAGGTGTAAGGAATAGCTAACTTTATTCAGGAAACGTACATTTACATCAATCCGATGCACGATATAGATCATAGTAATAATTTTAACGAAACCCACTATCCCATGAAATAAAAACAACTTTCGCTCGTTTTAATAGCTATTCGTTACTCTTTAATCCAGATCCAAATTCAATTATGAAAACATTCATCCTACAAGTAATGGCGATCTGCGCCATATCACTAACGGCAAATGCCCAGCTTCAAATGGGCACACAGGTATCTTCTCTTACTGGTCACGGCAATAATGACAACCACACTACCCTGGTTGGAGCTGTTGTACTTGCCAAGGTTGCGCTAATAGGCAACATTTCTATCGGAAGCGCTATCCACATTTATAGTCCGAAAAAAACAAAATATTCAAACGGCAAGGTCTCCTACTCAGCAACTGACAAAGTTACCAGCATTGCTGCTACCACTGATATGATGCTGGGAGCAAAAGGCAGCCCATTTCAGCCATATGTAGGCATGGATATGGGTATTAGCACCAGCAATCATGATATTGAATATGTAAATGCTATAAAGAAAACGCAAAAATATGCTATCAAAGAAATGTTTGTCATGGTGTCACCTAAAATAGGTGTAAATATAGCTCTAGGTAGTTCATTCGGCATATTCAGCCAGGTTCAATACAATTATAGCCCTGGCGATGGCGGTAAGACTACAATTAATTTGTATGATGGTAAAAACGCCTATGCGTTAACCACGGAGCCAATTAGTAAATACATAAATATCGATGCCGGTATTTACATGCAGCTCAGCAACATGAAAAAAATATTCTAAACTGATTTCCTGGGGGTTACTTTTCATTTTACTTTTCTTTTATTAAAAAGCATCGTCAATTAATATCTGCACATATTAATTGACGATGCTTTATTAAAGGCAGACCCCGATCAAAATTGTTGCCTACCGCGATGTTTTTATCATCCATACAAATAGTTTTCCATTCAGACTTTTTACCATAAATTAAAAGAATTATATTACTGGGCCTAACCAGTATTTAATGAAATTGAGTACCTCCAAATTTACAGAGTCGATAACTGATCTCAGCAACAGGAAATATCTTTTATTTCTACTTTTCAATTTGCTTTTTGCTGCAACAAATGCGCAAAAATCTACCTTCAATACATACAACTTATCCCTTCCCGAAGAAATTGCATACGGCAATAACCAATTCTCGGGGCTTTATGTACATGAGGGGAAACTTTTTTTCATGTCGGAAAGCAGGCTGCAGGAACAGGCCGAAGGAAAATTATATGTTATAAAGCTATCCGATCTTGATCATAAAATGACCGATACAACGTACGTATTGCCCTATCAAAAATATCATCTTCACCATCTCAATGAACTGCGGGATAAAATAACGGCTGCCAAACAAATTTATGAAGGACTTGAAGCTATAGTGATAGAGGGTAATGATATTTATCTTTCTGTAGAAACCAGTACGGCCTCCCCAAATTGTTACCTGCTTAAAGGAAAGTTGAGTGATACAGCGGTGATAATGAACACCAACTTCCTGGTTACTTTGCCTAAACCAAGACGTGCAGACGGTTCCCGTATTCAGAATGCAGGCTTCGAGGCCATAACGATGATAAATAAACAGGTGTTTGCTTTTTTTGAATTCAATTATTTCCCATTAAAGAATTATGTTTACCTGCCTGATTTAAGGTCCTCTATAAAAAATCGCAAACCCCGGGAAATGCCTATAAAAAAGCTTCCGTTCAGAATTACTGATATAACAGCTTCGGGAAAAAATGAATTCACAGCTATAAATTTATTTAATAATGATTATGTAGGAGATACCATTTATCGCACCAATAAAAATGATCTCAATAATGATAAACTCATAAAAGATAGCACCGGCTACCGCAATTACATCAGGTTGATTACTATAAAATTTACCGGCAAAGATTTTATATGGGAAACGCTGTGGGAGTTCCCCCCGGAATATCTCCAATATAACTGGGAAGGAATAGCAGCTTATAAAGATGGCTATTTTATTATGAACGATAAATACAGCCCGCAGATTCCGAACAGGTCTACATTGTTATATATAAAAAAGAGGGAAGAGGTGAAATAGGTTTGGGCCAGGCATGTGTAACATCACATCCAAAGCACTCTAAAGAATGTTCACCGAATGACCCTCTCCCCGTCT
The DNA here is from genome assembly GCA_039921525.1 of Chitinophagaceae bacterium. Lineage (GTDB taxonomy): Bacteria > Bacteroidota > Bacteroidia > Chitinophagales > Chitinophagaceae > JADCRZ01. Next base: position 29,803 of record JBDSBP010000514.1, read on the forward strand.
GTCATTTCAGCCAAAGCGCCACAACATCTCCGCACAAATGTATGTTGCGGCGCTTTGAGCTGAAATCTCCTAAAATGCAGGCTGACTGTTATGGATGAACTCTCATAAAAAATGAAAATCACTTCTTCCATTCATTATCTCTCTCATTAGCATCCATAAAAATTCCTCCATCCAGCTTAACAGACTGGACAGCTTTCTTTGACTTAATAATTACTTTAATTTGCTTTTGATCTGCCTGCCATACTAACGATGACTGGTGAACGCTTTCGGTTGTTGCATCTGTATAGGTCAAGACAACATCAAACGGTGTAGCCATTCCCCCGTTATTTTGTATGTTGATGGTATACCGGTCTCCTGTTTTTTTTACATCCATAATTGCGAGATCAATATAATGGTGTGAAAAATACCAGTTATTCCAAAACCATTCCAGGTCTTTTCCCGATGCATTATTAAATGTATTAAAGAAATCCCAGGGCAATGGATGTTTGCCATGCCACCTGAGTATATATTCATGCAAACATTTCCGGAAAAGCGTATCGCCTAACATATCTTTCACGGCAAGATAACCGAGTGAAGGTTTACCATATTGATTATTTCCCAACCCGCCACCATTAAGATCAGGACCGGGCGTAATAATTGGCAAGTCCTCATCAGGCGACGGATCGTTGATCCAACCTTGAACACGAAATTGTTTGTAAAATTCATCCGCCTTCGATCCCATAAAGTCACGATTAAATAATAACTCAAATGTAGTGGCCCAGCCTTCATCCATAAAACCATAACGGGTTTCGTTGATGCCCATATAAAAAGGCATATAGGTATGTGCAATTTCGTGAAGCGCCACAAAACGCGAGAAGATAGTATCACGATATGTTTCATCATTCACCATCATAGGATATTCCATTCCGGCATACCCCTGGAATATGGTTGATTTCTCATACGGGTAGGGAATGCCCGGCCATACATTTGAAAGCCAATACAACGCTTCCTTTCCAAAATGCACCATGTGATGAAAGTCGGCGGCCGTATCATTGTACGCTGATTGTACTGATACCCGGCGCTTTGTTGCTTCATCCACAACAACACTTGATGCATCCCATACAAAATGATCGCTTAAGCCAAAAGCCATATCAGGAATATTATCAGCTTTAAACTGCCATGTATTGACTTCATTCTGTGTGGTAGTATTTTTTAAAGAAAGGTCCTGGCTTGTCATCACATGAATAATTTCATCACTCGTTAACGACTGCTGCAATTTTTGTGCATAGGCAGGCTGTAATACCTCTGTCGGATTTAACAAGGTGCCGGTTCCCCAAACGATATAATTTTTTGGCACCTGTACATTTACTGTATAGTCATTAAAGTCGCTGTAAAATTCCAATGCGTCATTAAAGTCAGTAGCATCCCATCCCTGGTAATCATCATACACCGCCACACGAGGATAGAAATAAGCGAGGTAAAAGGTGGTGGAGTCGATCATTCCTTCCCGTCCGCTTTGCAATGACATATCGTAATGCCATGCTATGGAAAGTCGCACGGAATCATGCGCAGGCAACGGTTTGGGCAATCGTTTATAATAATTTGTAAAATCATATGAATGGTTTTCCCATGTTTGAGGCATACCATCTACTGAAAACGAATCAACTGTTACTCCATGGGTGAGATAATCTTGTCCGGCACCTGAAAGCCTTGGTGCGCCTGGTTTATGAATATTTACCAGCAATTTAAACAAAAGGTATTTTAACGTATCCGGGCTGTTGTTGACGTACGTGATTTGCTCTGAACCGTATATAGTTCTATCGGGTGGCTGTGCTTTAATAGTTATATTATAACGGCCATTGTTTTGCCAGTAATTTTTTCCCGGTTTTCCATCGGGGGAGCGGGTGTTATTTCGAAATGCCTGTTGCACATCCCTTGGCATATACAGTGATTGTGAATAGGATGAAAACGAAATAATAATACTTAAGAAGAATATAACTGATCCATGCATATAATAAGAATGAAAAGTTTTTAATTGGATCAACCGGTAATGAAGGATTGAAGTTCAATCGTACAATAATAATTCATTTTTGTTCCATTGTAACCAGGAATAAATGGGAAGGTAGGTAGCAAAAGTATAAACGGTAAAACGCACCTCCGGGAATGTTTAAAAAAAGGAATTTAACAAATTGAACACACAAGATTTAACCGTAAATACTTTTCTAATATTACTATAAATGATTTATCATGAAAACCCCACTACAACCCCTCTTTGTACTATTCATCGTGCTACTATCTTCTTGTTTAAACCGAAAACAAATTGCTACCATCCAGTTCGCCCTGCCAGAAAGCAGTCATTCAGATTTTTATGAAAGTGAATTCCAGGAAGCGCTCTTGTCTGAGGTAAATGCGGCCTTTGAGAGCACCGCAAACCCCAGGATTAAACTCGTCGATTTCCCTACCATTGAAGACTTTTCTGATTCCGCATTAAATTTGGCCGCAGGTAACAAAATCAAATTTATAATACTGTTGTCCAATCAACGATTCACTACCATTGAAGGAAGAGACGGTTATAATTCTGTTGTAACATGCAATGCGTTTTTTACATTAAATGTTTTTGACGTACATAAAAAGAAATTAGTAATAAACGAAGATTTCAAGGGTGAAGGTCACGCGTCATACGAAAATTTCCCAATGCTTAGTTTGTATCCTAACCATGTTCAAAATCCCCAGGGAACTGCCATGAACGACGCTATAAAATCAGCTGCGGCGTATATCGATTTTTCATCTCTTGTACATATAAGCAGGTGGGATCTTGGATTTCTTAAAGTTTCAGAGGAAGAAAATATGCAATGAAGAACGAATAAATAGTACTTCTTTCTACCTAAACTACACGCAAGTTTAATAAATATCATTAAATGCTAATATAGCATCTGTAATATGATAAATACTATGATAATTTTGGTGAAACAAAACTTGCTGTATGATGAAATCCACTTTTATGAGGCTACTTGTATTAATATACGGAGTATCTGCTCTCACCAATTCCTTCGCGCAGGGTAAAAAGATTACGGGAAGAATTACAGATGATAAAAAAGCGCCGCTTTTCAAAACCAGGATTGAATAGGGAAGATTTATATTGATAATGTGGAATTAGGGTAGCCGCGCAGAAACAACCCCCAAAATTGTCGTTTTCACCCCTCAAAACAACCCCAAAAAAGTTCCATCTTTGTTTTATAAACATCCTGAACAAGAACAATTAAACCACTAAAATTATGAAACAGGAAGAATTTAAAATCTCCATTGACGCACCACCGCAAAAAGTTTGGGAACTACTTTGGGGTGCTGAAAGTTATCCTTTATGGACCTCTGTTTTCTCTCCAGGCTCCAGGGCCGAAACTGATTGGAAAAAAGGCAGTAAAGTTTTATTTCTTAATGTCAATAACGAAGGCATGGTATCTACCGTAGCCGAAAATATTCCCAATGAATATATGTCTTTCGAACACGTGGGAACCGTTAAAGACGGCATTGAGGATCTGGACAGTCCGCAAACAAAAGAATGGGCCGGCGCAAAGGAAAACTATACACTTAAGCCAGTGGATGACAAAACAGAATTAGTGGTTGATATGGATATGACTGATGAATATAAAGACTACTTCATGGAAGCATGGCCGAAGGCGCTGGATAAAGTGAAAGAGCTGGCGGAAAAGAATAATTAGATTTTGATGACAATTCACGATGGTGCAATATTGGCGGGGCTGGTCCTCCCTAATATTGTATCAGTAAACAGGCGTTTGTAGGGGCCGGGCTTGCCCCCGCCCTGACCGAACTACAACACTTTCACAACGAGGGATATGTTTGTATATAGATTTAATTAAAATTAATTTCAGTCATATCCATATGCGGCCAGGGCGGCCCCGCCCCTTACAAACGCCGTTTAAAATCCTCGTTTTGCAATCGCCGCTTTAAGCAAGGCCTTCCTGGGAAGTTTTACATCGCGCATAGCAGCATTATAAACAAATGCAGCCACAACAGCGGCAGCATTTTCCAGATCATCTTCAATAAGATGATCATAGGTATCCATATTACTATGATGCGTACGCGTACCATATTCTATCGGCTCCTGAATAAACTGAAACGCGGGCAAACCCAACGCATCAAAAGAAAGATGATCGGTACCACCTGTATTATTAATAGTGATGGTGCTGGCACCTAAATCCTTAAAAGGCTGAAACCATGAAGCAAAGATGTTACGCACCGCTTCATTACCCTGCAAATAAATTCCCCTGATTTTTCCTGTGCCGTTATCCAAATTAAAGTAGCTGGAGAAGTTTGCATGAGCAGGCAAGAGTTGCATCGTATCAGGATCACCTCGCTGACAGGAATTATTTTCTAAGCCAGGAAAGGTGGCTTTCAACTAAAGTGATGCACCTTCCTCTGGCTCCGACCTCATACCTCATAGCTCATACCTCATACCTCATATCACATAACCGCGGGAGCCAAATATCCCTTCTTCCTCCCCGCTCCATAATGCAATGCGAATGGTACGTTTGGGTTTAATACCCCCCGTTTGCAATAAACGCACGGCTTCCATCATCACCGCGCAACCGGCGGCATTGTCGGTAGCGCCCGTTCCACCATGTCAGCTATCCAGGTGACTACCTAACATCATCACTTCATTTTTTAATCTGTTATCACTGCCTTTTATTTCAGCAATTACGTTATACCCCTTTGTATCTTTTGTGGTGAAGGGCGTTTTAATATCCCGTTCCATCTTAACAGGTATTCCTGATTTAGCCAGGCGCAACATGGTCATATAATCATCGTACGAAACAGCCAGGTCCGGGAAATTTTCCGGGTCGGTTGTTTTATAATTTCCACCGCCCTGTACAAAAACGGTGCCGTCGTGGTTACGGTTAATGGTACTTAAAATAGCGATGGCGCCTTCCGTTTTTGCAATGCCCTTGATAATAGCAGGAAGAGCAGCCGCTGCTCGTAATTGTGCAAAATGCCCTCTCTCTGGTTACGCATCGCCGAACTTTCCGGAGGACCTGGCTGCGCAGGTTTTGCATCGGCCATCTTTTGCAAGGTTGCATCATCATAACGGGTCGCATCTGCGCTAAAGCTTTGTTTATAATCCTCGGTTCTATCCATTATAATTACCTTACCCTTCAGTTTGCCCCTGTAGGCATCTAATGAAACCGAGTCTTTTGCGGACACCACTATTATTTCTGCATTCTGCAAATCGTTCGTGGCAGCACACCATGCTTTGGGCCGTGCAATCAACGGCCGATAATAATAAGGCGCGTTCATGGCAACATAACTGCGTTGTATTTCCCATCCCTTTCCAAACTCTCCCCATGGATCGAGCGCTGCATCTGTAAGTCCCCAACTTTTTAATTGCTGGATGGCATAATTGGCGGCTCTTGTAAAACCGGGAAATATGGTGAGTCGCGGCCCGCTGACGTCTGTAAGATGAAAGGCGATGTCCATTACTTTTGATCGTTCACTTTCTTCCTGCCTTATGCGTTGTATGGTTGACAGGTCAATTTTTTCTTCCTGTGCATGGAGGAGGGTTGAACTGCAAAGAGCTATAAAGAAAGTGTTATGACTTTTTTCATACAAATAATTAATGTTTAAAATTTCAAGACTTTAGTGCAATCCAAAAAAACCTGTGCGGTTTTACAAATCTCACAGGTTTGAATGAGACTTTAAACTTTCGAAGCCTGGTAAACTTCGCAAGTGAATCTTTAATTTATGACACAAAACGAAGTAAAAAAAAATTTAGATAGAAATTCGTTTCTTTAATACACAGTGTTGAGCCGAGCGATTCAAATTGCGGAATTCCGTTAAAAAGTTTTATATTACAGTATCCTCTCACATTAAATGCCTGTAGTTATGTCTAAAACGATTGTACAGGATGTGGTATTTAAAAATACGACTCCCAAAGATCTTTATGATCTCTATATGGATAGCAACAAACATTCCGTGGCTACCGGGGCGCCCGCCGAAATAGCAGAAAAGGAAGGAGGTACTTATTCTGCGCATGGTGGATATATCTCAGGTAAAAATCTCCAGTTGATACCCAACAAGCTTATTGTGCAATCATGGCGGGCGCAGAGCTGGTCATCGCAAGATATCGATTCTACATTTATAATTTTTCTTGAACCGCAGGGTGACGATGTTCTGCTGCATGCCATACATGCCAATGTTCCGGATAATGCAGCAGGTGACCTGGACAAAGGCTGGCATAAAATGTATTGGGAACCCTGGAAATTATACCTGGCGGGAACGCCAATTTTAAAAGCATCTATGTAAGCCCCAGATGCTATTTTATCTTTTAATGTGAACGAATGACAATTCTTTTTTCATCACCTACCCATGCCGCACGCAAGTACTCATCGTTTCCTTAAATCACCCTCCAACCTGAGTAAATGAAAAATCATCAATCATAGTTCTTTAATAACCCTGCACGGATTACCCGCCGCTACCACGTTAGCAGGAATGTCTTTTACTACCACGCTGCCGGCGCCAATGGTTGTGTTGTTCCCGATAGCTACTCCGGCACATATAATACTTGCACCGCCAATCCAAACATTATCACCTATTGTAATGGGGAACGCCAGTTCAGGACCTTTGATTCTTTCCGATGCAAGAACAGGATGACTTGCCGCATAGATCTGTACGGCCGGCCCTAGGGAAACATTGTTGCCGATCTTTATAAAATTACAATCTAAAAAAACACAGTTAAAATTGGCAAAGAAATTATCTCCCACTTCAATCTGTTTTCCATAATCGCAATAAAAAGGCGCCTGGATATCAATATTCTTTCCCATTTTTCCTATCAACTGTTGCAGGATTTCTAATCGATTTGTTTTATCATACATGGATTGATTATAAATCAGCAGCAGCTCTCTCGCTTTTATTCGTAGCAACTGGAGTTCATTATCACTGGCATCATACAATTCACCCCTTAACATTTTTTGATACTCGGTTTTCATGGAGGTATTTTTATTACAATGTAAGTAGAAAATTCTTTCGATGCTAAATAGCTATTGGTAATAAATGTATCTCGTTAATACGTGGTGGATGCGCTAATGCTTATTAGCGATTCAAGGTGGTTGACTTTAGAAAATGTTTAATGCCGTTTTGGTTGGGTAGTCCGTCAGGGTGATAGTGCTACCTTCCCTTCCCTTTTCACCTACCGTTCGAACACATCTTCATATTAAGTGCAGGAAAGTTCATGGTAGACGTAAACATTATGCAACTCATTTTTTGTTTTTCATTTCAGCGAAGGGCGGCAACCTTCCCGAATAAAAACATCTTGCGCGCTTCCCCTGAAATCTCTACAATGCGAGTTGTCTCCATCGTAGAGATTTCAGCTCAAAGCGCCGTAACATGAATTTATGGTAAGTTGCTTTGGCGCTTTGGCTGATATGACAGGAAAAATTAAATGACAGCGAGGTTCTATTTTTCAGGTACAAGCCGCCAGAGCTGGCAGGCACCGTCTGCAAAATCTGAGCCGGGGTTCAATGCGACCGTTGTGGTGCAGTGGTCCGCATCAAGATATAGTCCGCTACTTTTTAATTGTAGTTTGCTCCATCCGTCGCTGACAGGCACGAACCGCCATAATTGACAGGCGCCTTCTGAAAACTCTGAACCGGGGTTTAGGGCTATCTTGGTGGTACAGTGATCAGCATCCAGGTATTGGCCATTGCTTTTTAATTGCAGCCTGCTCCATCCGTCGCCCACCTGAACAAGCCGCCACAGTTGACATGCACCTTCGGCATAATCTGAGCCAGGATTTAGTCCAAGCTTCGTGGAGCAGTGGTCAGCATCCAGGTAATTACCGCTGCTTTTTAACTGGATACGGTAGTAATGATATTTTTTTTCTTTTTGAGCTAAAGCTCTAACAGGAATTAACATAGACAGGCTAACATATGCCGCAATGAATACCGCAAGTGTAAAAAAAGACTTAAGGGAAAAAGAATAAGGTGAATTGAATAACGTTGTCATGATATATATTTTTATTATCGTATTTCTGTTTTCTCAAACGAGAGGTCTGCACATATCTTCTTCTTACACCTGTACTGCGAACTTCTAATTTTTAAATGCGACGTGAATAATCATAGCTTTAAATTATAAATTAATATGATTAATTGCAAGCAAAGTGATTAAATAGTTGCAATTATTTTATACTGTCTTCTATCGATTATAAACAAGCGTGAAATCACCTGGTGGTTCTGTTAGGTAATGAATTACTTTGTTTAATTAATTTGACATTTATCAAATTGATCATACACCATACGATTATACATTTACACCAGGAAGAATGTACATCCCCCGATCATGCAAATGTCATGTACCTTATAAATTCTGAATGCTGTTCGAAGCATGACGTAAAAAATGTTTTCTGTAAAATAATTTACAGTAGTTAAACCCCTGTCTAAAAAATATTTAATTATTAAGGTTATGAAAGCCTCCCAAATGTTTTATAAACTCATTTGTTTAGTTCTACTTTATTCGCCCTTGTTAACCGATGGCCAGAGCAACTCACGAAGCAATGCCATAATGATGGGTAACTATTCCAGTGGACCTTTTTCCTTTAGCGATAGCAGAAACAACAGTGGTTATGGCAACGAGTATACGACTCCGGGAGATCCTTTCTTCGGGCAACCCAGTGAAGATATCTTTTACCGGTTTACCCTGAAGGGGACTGCCGAGGTGAGCATCTCTACCTGCGGCCCGGACTTTGATACCTATATCCATCTCTTGAACAGCGATGGTTCACCGCTTGCTCATAACGATAACAATGGCGTGATTTGCGCCGGTTCCAGTGCTTCGCTGCAGGCGACCCTTGCCGCGGGAGAATATTACCTGGTGCTGGAAGGTTATGGCAGTGGCCGCGGGCAGATCAATACGTTGGTGAACCTCGTAGTGCCGGCGCCATCTGTTTTAACGCCAACCAGTAGCCGCAACTTTATCAGGGTCTGGGAAGCCACCGCACCCCAGGGCGA
>JBDSBP010000515.1:0-2800 GCA_039921525.1 Chitinophagaceae bacterium
CAGCCCTTTGCTCAATACCTGGCAAAAGTAGTAAATACCGAAAAATTCAATAAAGGCGTAGATTTTATTGTGGCTTTCAGGGATGCCATACCAGCGAACTATCAAAGCCAGACAACCCCTTTTATTAATAATGTAGTTTTGAACAGTATTATTTCGAAGAAAACCGCTGCTTTAAGTGGAACTGATGCTACTAATATTCAACAGCAGATAGATTATTTAAAAGGAAAAATAGTTGCAAAAAAAGGTTTTTGATGTAGAGGAGTGAGGTAAATGTTGCGGAAGTGTTTTTAATAAATATATACGACATCAATCATTCAAAGGCTATAGTATGCTTTTCTTATCAGGGCAATAATAAGAGTTTATTTAATGATTATAAAAAGAAAGCAGCAGCATCACTAAAATGCTCCTGCTTTCTTTTTATTATCCATTAAGAATAGTCAGTTTTAATCCTGATTACCAACTTCCGCTGGCGCCACCACCACCACCACTTCCACCACCGAAGCCTCCAAATCCACCTCCACCGCCTCCGCCGCCTCCGGACCAGCCACCACCACCGCCAGACCAGCCTCCACCCCCTCTTCCAAGGCTGCTGCCTATTATACCACCAAGTAGTCCACCCAAAAATGGATTTGACCCACGGCGACTTATCATTCCCCCACCCCCACCACCTCCAGACCTTGAAATCAACACGAGAATTATTATAAGGGGTATTAAAAACGATAAAATCGATCCACCTCTTCCACTTTTTGTCGGTTTTCTATAACCCTGTGGGGCCTTATATTCACCTGAAGCTGCGCGAATGATTGCACTGGCTGCCTCATCAAAGCCACGGTAATAATTATTCTGTCTAAAATTAGGCGTTATCTCATTGTCTATGATTTGTTTAGCGGTGATATCAGGAACAGATCCTTCCATTCCGTATCCTACTTCAATTTTTACTTTCCGGTCATTAATGGCGGCCAGTATAACTATACCGTTATTTGTTTTTTTATTTCCTACTCCCCAGTCTCTTAATATCTTTAGCGCATAGTCGTCTACGTCATAGTCTCCGGTTGAAGGCACGGTTACAATAACAATCTGGGTGGATGTGCTATCGTCATAATTAACCAGCTTTCTTTCCAGCGATTCAATCTGGTCACTTGTTAAAACATGGGCAAAGTCATTTACCAATCTTGGCGGATCAGGCCTGGCCGGTATGTTTTGTGCTATTGCTGCTATCGAAAAAAACAGGAATAATAGGGATAGTAATTTCTTCATCGTACTATATGAGTTCTGTAATAGGGGTATGACTCGTGTTTTTATTTTCCAAAAATAATATCATCGGGTAATTCGTTTTTATCCGTATCGAGTTTGTAGGGGAAGTGCTCGTGTAATGCTTCCCCTATGTGATTAATTACCTGAATGATGCCGGCAGCATAATCATCTTTATTAAAATGACCAAGCATCAATTGCACCTGGTCTTTCCAGAAATTCTTACCGGTCTTTTTATGAATGCCTTCATCGGCAAAAATGGCTAATTGATGATCCTTTGTGGCCAAATAAACAAGTACGGCGTTTTTCTCCACCGTTTTCTCCATCTTCAAACCATAAAAAATTTCTACGGCTCTGTCTAAAGGATGTACATACTTACACTTGCTTTCAATAAATACACGAATTTCTCCACTGGTTCTTCTCTCAGCTTCCTGTATAGCCTGTACCATTCCCTCCTGTTCTTTGGGATTAAAAAAAGCGGGTTTTTTAAAAATGGAGAATAGGCTCATGGATGCTTTATATTAAAATTTTACTTCCGGTGCTTTTTCACTACCTGCTTCTGCTGCGAATCCTGTTTTAGGTTTAAACCCAAGCATGCCTGCAAAAATATTTGTTGGAAATGTACGCACCTTTACATTGTACGTTGCAACGGCGCCATTAAAATCGTTACGTGCCACTTTAATTCTGTTTTCTGTTCCTTCAAGTTGAGCCTGCAAACCACGGAAGGCATCATTGGCGCGAAGTGTTGGATATTGTTCGCTAACTACCAGTAACCGGCCTAATGCCTGGGACAACTGGCCCTGGTTTTGTTGAAATTCCTGCATCTTTTCCGGAGTAAGATTAGATGGGTCTATCTTCACGGAAGTAGCTTTAGCTCTTGCTTCAATAACATTTGTTAGCGTTGTTTGCTCAAAGTTTGCTTCACCTTTAACTGTATTCACCAAATTTGGAATCAGGTCTGAGCGGCGTTGATAATCACTTTGTACATTATTCCATGAATTCTTCACGGTTTCATCTTGTTGCACCAAACCATTATAACTACTGCATCCACAACCTCCAATTAGAAGTACGGCTGCCAGAATAATAATTAGTGTGAGATTTCTAGTATTCATTTTTAATTAATTTTTGATTAACAAAATAAAGTTAATGCATTTAAAAAATGCATACCGTTAAAATAAATTAACAGCTTGAGAAATTTGTAAAGAAGATTTATAATAATAATAGGTTGTTTGTTAGGAGCGTACGTTTATTAAATTGTGATTGACTCAGACACGAAGAATTTAATTTTTTAAATAATTATTGAAGAGAGTAATTACGAGATGCATTTAATTCGCCAGGCTGTATCTTTTGCTACGCCTGCTTTTCAGAAAGCTGGCGAAAATAGCATTGTATACTCTCAGGTACAATGTATGCTGGTTAATGAATAAAAACACCTAGTAACATTTGGAATGTAAAGTGCTGGGGTATATCTTTGCGCTCCGCAAGAGAAAAAGGCGGGTTAGATGTTGGAAATAGAATAGGAATGGAAGGGAGATGGCGGGAGGAACAG
>JBDSBP010000516.1:0-9775 GCA_039921525.1 Chitinophagaceae bacterium
GTCAACTCTAAAATGACGCTTTGGCTATCAGCCTTCCCCTATCAGCTATCAGGAGGAAACTAATTCTAGCATTGTTTTCCTGATAGCTGACTGCTGATAGCTGATAGCCAAAATAACCGACAGTTTATGTTGACATGACACTAGTGTTATGTCAACTCTAAAATCACGCTTTGGCTATCAGCTTTCCCTTATCAGCTATCAGGAGGAAACTAATTCTAGCATTATTTTCCTGATAGCTGACTGCTGATAGCTGATAGCCAAAATAACCGACAGTTTATGTTTGACATGACACTAGTCTTCCCTGCTGAATTACTCCGCCTCCAATCACATCATCACCTTCATAAAAAACCGCGCTCTGGCCGGGGGCTATGCTTTTTACATGGTCATAAAAACGAACGCGTAGGGAATTGTTTTCAGGATATAAATTTGATAAGCTGCCGGGACTTTTGTACCTGATTTTTGTATGTGCTTCCATTCCGGGTGTAATAGCATCGTATTTGATCATATTGATCTTTCCTACTATCATATCATTTTGGTCGAGGTCCTCTTCATCACCCAAAACAACTGAATTATTTGCCGGATCAATTGAAGTGACGTATACGGGTTTGCCAAAAGCAATGTCTAGGCCCTTACGCTGGCCGATTGTATAGAAAGGATATCCTTTATGTTTGCCTAATACGTTTCCATTTTTGTCCAAAAAATTCCCACCAGTTACTTTTTCTTCAAGACCTTCTACCTTGTTTTTCAAAAATCCCCGATAGTCGTTATCAGGCACGAAGCATATTTCATAGCTTTCGGCTTTCTTTGCAAGTTCAGGATAGCCAAAATCATAAGCCATCTGGCGGATTTCGGTTTTGCGATAATTGCCAAGTGGTAAAATGGTGCGACGTAGAAGGTCCTGCTGTAACCCCCATAATACATAACTCTGGTCCTTCGTTTCATCCACCCCGCGACTGATCACATACCGTCCGTTTTCAAACTGGCGGATATTACCATAGTGACCGGTGGCGATGAATTCACAATCCAGTGCGTCTGCCCTTTTCATGAGCGCCCTCCATTTTATATGTGTATTACACATAACACAGGGATTCGGAGTTCGTCCGGCAAGGTATTCATCAACAAAATTTTCGATCACAAAATCACCAAATTCATCCCTGATATCCAGCACATAATGTGGGAATCCGTTATCCACAGCTGCCATGCGTGCGTCATTAAAACTATCAAGATTGCAGCAGCCGGTTTCTTTTTTACTACTGCCGCTGGTGGCATAGTCCCAGGTTTTCATAGTAATGCCTACCACTTCATATCCCTCATTATGTAACATGAGGGCCACCACGGTGCTATCTATTCCACCGCTCATTGCCACCAATACTTTTCCCTTACGGCTCATTTTTTGAAAATTTCGAAGGCAAAGATAAGATAGTTTAAAGTGTAAGGTTTAAAGTTGTTAGACATCAATGTTAAGTAAGCCATAATTTGGGGCTTTGGCTATCGGCCTTCAGCTATCGGCTATCAGGAGGAAACGTATCATAGATTGACCTGCTAAAAGCTCATAGCCGATGGCTGATAGCCATTGAATGGAGCATGTCACACTCTTAAACTTTAATCCAACACTCTTTGTTCTCAAAATGTTATTAAATACCGTTAAAACACGTTTATGGCGGTGGATAAATGACTTATTTTGCCAGTTCAAATTAAAAACATATTTTATGATAAGGCTTCAAGTTATTGGAAACCTGGGTAAAGATTGTATTACCAATACAGTAAATGGTAAAACCGTGATGAATTTTTCAGTGGCTCATACAGAAAAATTTAAAGATGCCCAGGGTGTTCAAAAAGATAAAACTACTTGGGTTGAATGTGCTTATTGGTCTGACCGAACCGCCATAGCTCCATATCTCAAAAAAGGCACACAGGTGTATGCGGAAGGTATTCCTGAACTTAAGACGTACCCAAAAAATGACGGTACCACTGGAGCATCGTTAATACTAAGGGTAATGAATATTCAATTGCTGGGGGGTGCTAACAGGAACGAAGGCCAGGTTGGTGGTGATAACGCCGCAGTAGGCAGTTATTCACAGAACCGGCCAGTAACTTTGCCTGGTGAAATAAATGAAAGCACTGATGATCTGCCTTTTTAATGGGGTAATTGGGATCCCGTAGCGATGAAAGTCCGGGTATGAGTAAGTAGTCAGGGCGGGGCTCTTTCCCGTCCTGACCGAACCCGAGGAAGGATTAAAAAATATCAGCGCCTATATCACCAGGTAAATAACTTTTAAGTGATATAACTGATATAGTAGTAGGTATGAGATGGGATTTTAATTATTAATGTGATGACAGAAATGATTTTTGATCATGTGATACAATCACAGGTATTTAATTAATACTGTATCATTATTTCATGCATGCCTGCAAACCAATTGTTTTATATTGAAATTGATAAATTAACCCGTTCGATTGAAAACGCTATTTCAGGTGATAATTTCAAAACGGAGATTCTTGAGTTGACGATCCTCGATATAAGAAGAATTAAAAAGGTCGAATGGGTTTTTGATTGGAAGCGGGAAGCAAAGAATAAGGGACGTACTGTTTTTAAATTAATTATTGTCGACAATCCCAAAATAATTCAGGGACTTATTAGCGTTCAGGACAAGGGTGATCATATTTATATGCACTTGATTGAAAGTAGTAGATTCAATCGTGGAAACCGAAAAGTATATTTAGGCGTTCCTGGTAACCTGGTGGCATTTGCCTGTCAACATTCGTTTAACAATGGGTATGCGGGTTTTGTATCTTTTGAATCAAAGACAAAACTCATTGATCATTACCGGAACACCTTAGGTGCTCACGTTCTCTTCGGAAACATTATGGCTCTTGACACGAAAGCCGCTACAAAACTTGTAAAACAGTATTTCCCGGAAAAGCCGTAACTTTAAGACATGGTAAAAGAGCCAAAGAATATTGATTTTTTAACTACAGGCCGACAGCCCTCCGGACAGGATTTTGAACGCATCAGCGAATGGATCAGGAAGAAAAGGCAGGCCGTCGGCAAATCAAAAAAACAGGCTGATTCACTAAAACTCCCTTCTAAACAGGATTTAGACAACAATGATACCGCTGAATAAATTTCCGGTCATCTAATGTCTTAAATAAACTTGCCAGGCCTTTACTAGTAAAATCTAATTTTGTTGCACTGGTTATCAACCTGTTATTTTGTATCCTTCCAGGTATAATATACTACAGTATATTTCTTCGATAGCAACACTTTATACTGATATATTTCTCTTTCAGCACCAATATTCATGTATTGAAGATTCGCATATCTCATACTCTAACTCCTATCTTTGCCACATGAGTAAGGTTTTTTCTTACAGGCAATTACTGGATTTTGTACAAGAGGTATTTATTGCTATCGGATGTAGCAAATCAGATGCGGAAACGGCTTCGCTCACGTTGCTTGCAGCGGATCTTCGCGGGATCGATTCCCACGGCGTAGCGAGATTGTGTGGATATGTGCGCCTATGGGAGGTTAATCGTATCAATGCCCGGCCCGCCGTTAAGATAATTTATGAAACGCCTTCAACGGCAGTCGTTGATGGTGATGGTGGATTGGGGTTGGTAGTGGCGCCTTACTCCATGCAGGTGGCCATTGAGAAAGCAAAGAATGTGGGAACAGGATGGGTAAGCGTTCAACATTCCAACCATTTTGGAATTGCAGGTTGTCACGCAATGATGGCGCTTGAACATGATATGATCGGAATTGTAATGACCAATGCAAGTCCATTAGTGGCACCTACGTATTCACTAGAACGATTACTGGGAACAAACCCAATCTGCGTGGTTGTTCCTGCAGGCGACGAACCGGCATTTGTAGCAGATATGGCTACCACTACTGCTGCCAATGGCAAACTGGAAATTTTACAACGAAAAAACCTGTCCGCGCCCACTGGTTGGATCCAGGATAAGGATGGAAACAATTCAAACGATCCGCATGAACTTAAACGCGGTGGGGCTTTACTTCCATTAGGCGGCGATGCTGAACATGGAAGTCATAAAGGGTATGCTTTAGGAGCGGTGGTAGATATTTTTTCAGCAGTACTAAGCGGTGCTAATTACGGCCCATGGGTACCCCCATTTGTTAGTTTTTTACCCGTAGCGGATGATTTGCCCGGAAAAGGCATTGGCCATTTTTTTGGGGCGATGCGAATAGATGCTTTCAGGCCTGCTGCTGATTTTAAAAAACATATGGACCAATGGATCCGCAGGTTCCGGAGTGCAAAAACAGTGGAAGGACATGAAAGAGTACTCATTCCCGGCGACCCGGAAAGAGAGATAGAAGCGGAACGAAGAATAAATGGCATCCCACTACTTGATTCAGTAGTGAACGACTTGGCACTGGTAGGAGAGAAGTTTAACATTGTGCTGCACCGGTGACACGTCAGATATGAGTTTTCGATCAGCGGCGCCGATATCACCCGTGTAAATAACATTTTTGATGCGCGGCGTTTGTATGGGCAGGGCTTGCCCCCGCCCTGTTACACCTGACACATGTTGTATTTTGTCGACATCTTCCATAATATTCTGGCAGTTTCGTATGCAGTCAGTGCGGAGGAAGCCCCGTCCCTACAAACGCCCCGTATTTTCTTCAGCCCCTTAACGGACATTAAATGCTCATACTTCACAGCTCATACCAGATACCTCATACTTCTCACTGAACTTTAAACTCCGAACTATTATCTTTGCACCTCGTAAATTTTTAACAGTTATGAAAGTTATGAAGTTTGGCGGCACTTCTGTAGGAAGGCCGGAAAGAATGCACCAGGTGTCGCAACTGATCACCAGAGATGATGAACCAAAAATTGTGGTTTTAAGTGCATTGAGTGGCACTACTAATGCGCTCGTAGCTATCGGTGAATCATTAAGCAAAGGTGAACGTGAGATCGCCAAACAACAGATCGAAACACTTTCCGAACATTATGATTCGTTCCTAACCACCTTGCTAACAAACGAAGAATCGTTAGAGAAGGCGAAACGCCTGGTAGGTGAGCATTTTGAGTTTCTCAATATTATCCTGAAAATATCTTTTAACGAGGCCTTAAATAAAGACATCCTGGCACAGGGTGAATTACTTAGTACCAGACTTTTCAGCGTTTACCTCAGCGAACTGGCAATTGATCATGTGTTATTACCCGCTCTTGATTTTATGACGATTGATGCCTACGATGAACCACAGATTGGGAGTATAAAGGTTAAACTCAGCCAGTTGCTGAAACAGCACAGTAATAAGAAATTATTTGTTACTCAGGGTTATATAAGTCGCAACTCCAGGGGAGAGGTGGATAACCTGAAACGGGGAGGAAGTGATTACAGCGCTTCGTTGATCGCTGCCGCTATTAATGCCAGCGTGTGCGAAATATGGACCGATATAAACGGCATGCATAATAATGATCCGAGAGTTGTAAATAAAACTATAGCCATTGAGCAATTGAGTTTTGAAGAGGCGGCGGAACTTGCTTATTTCGGCGCCAAAATATTACACCCCGCTTCCATCTGGCCGGCACAGCTTTATAATATCCCGGTGAAATTGCTGAACACCATGGACCCGTCAGCAAAAGGAACGCTTATCGTTCGGGAAGCAGGAAGTGTAGGTGTTAAAGCAATTGCCGCCAAAGATGGGATCTTTGCAATTAAGATAAAGAGCAGTCGCATGTTATTAGCCTACGGATTTATGAGAAAGATTTTTGAAGTTTTTGAGAAGTATCGTACGCCCATTGATATGATCACTACATCGGAAGTGGCTGTTTCATTAACCATAGATAATTCTACTCATTTAAAAGAGATAATCAAAGAATTGGAATCATTAGGTACCGTTGAGATTGACGAAAATCAAACTATCGTTTCGATTGTAGGAAATGAAATCTCCCAAACCAAAAATGTTCTTAATAAATTGTTTGAAGCAATAGCGCCTATACCTGTCCGTATGGTAAGCTATGGCGGTAGCCGGCATAATATATCTTTGTTGATTGCTTCAGAATATAAAATAAGGGCTTTGCAGTTGTTGAATAAGGGGTTGTTTGGGTTGGAGTAATTTAGAAATTTAAAAATGAAATACCTATACTTTAGAAATCAGGCAATTTGACGTATAGACGCAACTAATAGTTACCATCTTATTTTCCGTGTAGCCGTTATATATACCAACTACCGGTGAGGGACGATAGATACATACAGGCTCTTTTTAAAAACGGTACCTTTCATTGTTGGTTAGGTTTATAAATTGCGATCAATAATAAGTTTCTCCATTGTGTTGCGATGTTATAATATTGAGCATTAAATATATTTTCAGGTTTATTATTTAACCCGCAATCTTATCGCTTCTCCTCCACCTGCCGGTAGCACAAGGAGCAATTTATCTGATGAATGAACTTCCTTTGCTTCTTTGATTACTACGTTGGGATAATTTACCGCGTCTGGCCCATCTTTAAATATATCTGCCTTGTAAGTACCGGCCGGCAAAAAATCAAGCGATAAAGTAACCGTTCTTGATGTACTGTTTGTAATCGTTCCAATATACCAGTCTGTTCCTTTTCTTCTTGCTATGGATACCCATTGACCGGGCTCGCCACCTGGCACAACGGTCTGGTCCCACACGGTTGGCACGTCACGGATAAACTCAAAGCCGTCCTGCCCTTCATAAGCTTCAGGATAGTCACATACCATAGACATATGATTTTCCAAAATCACATACATGGCTAACATATGACAACGGGTTGCGAGCACATGAGGTTTAGTATATAATAATTTAAATTTTGAAAATGGCATTGTCCTGAATCCACCGAGGTGGTAATCCGTAGGTCCGGCGAGCAAACGGGTAAAAGGAATTTCAATATCATCATCAGGTGTTATCAGGTTACCCCACTTATTATTCTCATAATTAAGTGTTCCTTCACGCGTAGATTCATTAGGATAGGTGCGGCTAAGACCCGTCGGTTTATATGCTCCATGAAATTGGATCTCCAGGTGATGCTGAGCGGCTTTTACCAATATTTCTTCCTGTATCTTCACCATTTCCTGGTCATCCCTATCCATAAAATCAACCATCATACCTTCAATGCCCCATTTCTCAAATAAGGTAAACGCAGTATCCAGTTTTGGGTACAATGCTTTCCAGTGAACCCAAAAACGAATACCCACTCCTTTGCTTCTTGCATAATCACTAATTTTTTGGATATCCAAACCTGGTCTCGGCCTGGTGACATCGGTGTTAGGGCCGGGTTGATAATCTATGCCATCATTTTGATACCATGCTACACCCCTGTAACCTATTATGGTATGATATTGAATGTTATTCCTGGAGCAGAAATCAATATAGTATTTATTAAAGTTGAAATTAACGCCGGGTTCAAATGTAGTGTCAGGCATTATATCTCCATTCCACCAATGAAAACTTGCTTTGCCGGGTTTTAACCATGACAGATCTGTTATTTTGCATGGCTCGCTAAGGTTCGTAAGAATGTTTGATTCGATAAGGGCTCCTGCCCGATCACTGATCATCATTACTCTCCACGGTGTGTGATGAGGAAGTGTCGCATTTACTTTTATAGATTGTTGACCGGGCAAGGGACTAAGCTGACTCGAGAGTATTCCATTCCGTTTAATGAGCGACATTCCCGCATAGTCTACAAGGTTGGCTTCTGTTATCCCCATATAAATTTTACCTGGAAATTCGAAAAGCGCGGGCATATCCATCAGCGTATCATTTTTAATATCTTCTAATGGCAAAACGCTGTATCGATGCTCATGAGATGTAGTAAAATTTTGAAGGAATGCAACTCTTGATGTTGGGTTGCCCACAAGGTTGAAACTGGTGTTTTCCTCAATGAGAGTATAATTGGCCCAATTCTTTTGTTCCGGAAACTCATAGCGCAGCCCAACTCCATCATGGAATAAGCGCACCCTCAAATTGATAAGCCGCTTTTTGCCTTTATGCTCCTGCATAGAAATAAAAGCTTCCCTGTATGCTTCGTGTACCTTACTTGTTTTTCCTTCCGGCAAAAAATAATCCTCCATTCCTTCAGAAGTTTTACTATATTTTATTTCAATATCATCGCCAAAAAAATCATTATTTATGAAGGTGAGCCCTAATGTGCTGTGTTCTATAAGGCTTTTATTTTTAAACGTAATGGAATATTCAGGATGCCCGGCCGCAAGCCGAAAATTAAAAGTTATCTGTTCGCCAGGAGATGAAACACTCACCTTATTTTGAGCATAAAGAATATTAAAACAGGCAATTAACAGAAATAAGATAATCGTTTTCTTTATTATCATGTGGTAGTGATTTTAACACAATGGTAAATTAAGCATTCGCTTTGTTAAAATGATAAATTCACCGTCTTTCTTTAAATAACTTATTTAAGATCATTCTCCCTTAAACCCTACCTGGATAACATTTAGCCCGAGTGGATATCTCACGCTGAACGGGAAATAGCCATCCAGTCGGGAATGCAATATGTTATGGATGCGTTGCCAGGAAAAACGGATTTTGAAGGATATTCATTTGAAATCCAGGAGATGCAGCCTTCTGAGGATAAAATAGATTTTACTACATACGGTGGAGGTGTTGAAGGAGTATGGTTTACAGGTGCAGAATTTACAGAATTAGAGAATTTTCAGAGTTTTGTTGCCTGAATCATATTTTTTTTTGGATTTAACAAAGAAGATAAGATTAAGATAAAAATTTTTTTACGGCATCAACATACTTAATGATTAATTCTGCCAAAAATTTTTTATAATATCATTGTATTTATCACTCTTAATTCTGTGAATGCTGCTTTAGCCAGCCATTCATATCCAGCCAATTTTTCAATCTCTCCATCCATTTATCTTTTGTGGTGGTATTATCCATACCGAAACCATGCCCGCCTTCGGGATAAATATGCATTTCAGCGGCTATCTTGTTTTTTTGAAGTGCGAGGTAGAAATAAATACTGTTCTCCACTTTTACGCCATTATCATTACTGGCATGAACAATAAATGCGGGTGGTGTTTCCGGGGTTACCTGTAGTTCGTTAGAATATTCCTTTATTTTTTCTGCAGAGGGGTTTTTGCCTATGAGCTGGTTACGGGAACCCATATGCGCCAGGCTGTCGCTAAGGCTAACAACCGGGTAAAGCAGTATCGCAAAGTCGGGTCTTACACTTATATTTTCCTTGTTGTCAATAACGGCTTTTGAAAAATGGGTGGCAGCGGTAGAAGCCAGGTGGCCGCCTGCAGAAAATCCCATGATACCAACTCGTGCCGGATTTATATGCCATTCTTTCGAGCGTTGACGAACCATTTGAATAGCCCGTTGTGCATCCTGCAATGGGCCTATCTCTTTGTTGACCATAGTAGTATCGTTGGGAATACGATACTTAAGCACGAAGGCCGTTACGCCCATTTCATTTAATGCCTTGGCCACTTCAAAACCTTCATGCCCAATTGCAAGATTTGTATACCCACCCCCCGGGCAAATAATAATCGCCGTTCCATTTACTTTTTCCGAAGAAGGAAGGTATGCCGTCAGAGTAGGAGTTGAAACCTTGCTGACATTAATATGTTGAGCATCCCTGATCAATGTTACTTCCTGGTCTTTTACCACTTTGGAGTTCGGTATCATTCCTGTATAAAGCGGAAATACTTCCTGGGAGTATATCAAGGTAGCAATGATTTGAAAGGATAACAGCAACAAATTTTTTTTCATCAGTGGCGGGTTGAATGAGGTATGAGGTATGAGGTA
>JBDSBP010000517.1:0-10767 GCA_039921525.1 Chitinophagaceae bacterium
GAGGGCGGGGGCAAGCCCCGCCCCTACAAACGCCCCTAAGTTTTAGGCAGCCCCTTGATCATAACTGAGGTTATTAACTTTCTATTAGTCAGATCTTTGGTAGCGAGCTTTCAGAATTTGCCTTAAAAGTGTTTAAGGGGAATTTCGATGACATAGATTAATTGGGTTCTGCATCAGGCATTCTGTCTCAAATAGAATTAAGCAAACGATCAGCAGTTTCACCCGTAATCTTCTTCCCACTTTTGCTGCCTGCATTTTTAATAAATAATTAATTATTCGCCGTCCGCCATTCCTGCGGCGTCAGTCCAAACTCCTGTTTGAATACCTTTGCAAAATACCCGGGATCGTTGTAGCCGCAATCGAGCGAAACGGATGCAATGCTGTTGGAGGGACGCTGCAATAGTTCCTTTGCTTTTTCAAGCCTGATCATACGCATGAATTTGCTGGGGGAACAACCTGTCAGGGCCTCCAGCTTGCGATGCAATTGAGAATGGCTCATGAAGACCTGTTTCGATAATTTCTCCACAGTAAAATTTACGTCCGTCAAATTTTGTTCTACCGCTTCTCTTACTCTTTTTACAAAACTATCTTCTATGGAATGATGGCTTATTTTTTTATAAGGAACAATAACCGGTTCCGCAGATGTATCTCCGTGAATGCCTGCTTTTTTAAGATAATACTGTTGCAGATTTTTACGCATCTCCAGCAACTTCTTTATTCTTACCAGCAACTCTTCTTTGTTAAAGGGTTTTTCCAGGTATGCATCAGCACCCTGCTGTAAACCTTCTATCTTGCTAGTCATGTCAGCTTTGGCAGTGAGTATTATAACAGGGATATGACTGGTATTTTCATTGTGGCGCAATTTGTTCACCAGTTCAAAGCCATCCATAAAGGGCATCATCAAATCGGAGATGATAAGATCAGGGATCATATCCATGGCTATGTCAAAACCCTCCCTGCCATCTCTACCTACAGCGAGTTTGTAATCAGAAAGGCAGGATGCGGTATATGCGACCACATCGGCATTGTCTTCCACCAATAATATCAATGGCGCGTTTATATTTTTTTCTTCATTATCTGCAATAGATATCCTGAACTCCGGCGGTGCCAGCTTGGGCAAAGATGTTTGTTTTTTTACCTCATACTGTATTGCCTCTTCCGTGGCTGCTACTTTCTTTATGGGAAGAGATACCGTGAACTCGCTACCCTTAAAAGCGCCAGCTGGCGGACTTTTTACCCCTATTTCCCCGTCCATTAACTTAACCAGTTCTTTTGTTAATGCCAGGCCAATACCGGTGCCTTCTGTTTTGCGGGTATGACTATTGTCCAGCTGATAAAAACGATCGAAAACATATAACAATTGATCTTCGGGTATGCCTATACCGGTATCTTTTACTTTAATGATGAGGGTGGCGTTGTCAATATTATTAGTGAGCATATTTTCCATTACGCTTATATAAATGTTCCCTTTTTCGGGTGTGAATTTGATAGCGTTAGAAAGCAGGTTAGATATAATCTGTCTTAATTTCTCCCTGTCAAATTCAATATACAGCGCGTCAATTTCAGTCAAAAAGTGTAACTGCTTTTGCTGGCTCTCGGCCAGTGAAAGAAGGGATTCAACTATATAACGCAAAAAATGGATAACATCTCCATTCGACAACTGCAGTTGCATATTACCGGTTTCAAGCTTGGAGAGATCGAGCAGCTCATTCACCAGGTTGAGCAGGCTTCGGCCATTGCGAATGATCATATTTACGCGGTTGTCAAATTGCTCGGGTGGCTTCTCTAAAAGCTGGTTCGCCATACCCAGTATAACGGTAAGAGGGGTGCGAAATTCATGGGTGATGTTGGTATAAAGCTGTGTTTTAATAAGATCCAGATCTTTTACTCTTTTAGCTTCTAACTGTTCATAGTTTAGTTGCGATTCTAATTTTGCTTTATTCACATTAAACCGGAGATAAGCGCGGATAGCCAATATGATCAGTAAAGCATATATAATATATGCCCACCAGCTTCGCCACCACGGAGGTAATACACAGATCTTTAATTCAGCTACTTTGTCACTCCACATACCCTGGCTATTGCTTCCCTGAACCTTAAAAGTATACGTACCCGATGGCAGGTGCAGGTAAGTGGCAGTACGCCTTGTACCACTCTCCACCCATTCCTTATCAATGCCGGCCAGTTGATAGCGGTATTTGTTTAACCCGGGTGCTGTAAAATCAAGGGACGAAAACTCAAGGGTTACAACATCCTGCAAATGAGTAAGTGTAATAGATCTTGTTTTCTCAATAGTTTCTTTAAGTATACTTGTTTGATCACCGGGGTTTACACCCTTGTTTCCTATCTGTATACCGGTGATGCATACGCCCGGGATAAAGTTCTCAGACAATACTTTTTGCGGATTGAAAATATTTATGACATTTACTCCTCCAAAAACAAGATCACCATTGTGTAATCTGGCAAATGCATTTGTATTGAATTCGTCGGACTGCAAACCATCGCTGGTACTGAACAACCTGAAAACGCGTTGGTCATCGTTTTTTACTTTTGCTACCAGCATGCAGAACAAACCACGGTTAGTGCTACCCCATATATTACCAGCTTCATCGGTTAATATACCATAGACCACGTCATTAGGTAATCCCTGCCTGCTGGTATAATGAATAAATTTTTCCGTTGATTTTTGCATGCGGTTCAGCCCGCCGCCTTTGGTACATATCCATAAATAATCAGGATTAAATGGATCATCCATGAACCAGGACACATAATTATAACTGAGCGAGTTACTGTTGCCAGGAATATTTTTAAACCATTTTACAGCAGGCAACGATGCATCATTTGCAAATTCCAGCCTGGCAAAACCTTGTTCAGTACCGAGCCAGTAAATACCCTGCCCGTCTTCATAAAATACATTGGTTTGCACAAGCGCTTGTATACCGGAGTTCTGCTGCACATTGATGACGAATTTGGAAAACTGGCCTGTTGCAGGATCCACTCTTGCCAATGTGCCATTAGAACCACATACCCAAATACGGTGCTTACTGTCTTCAATCAATGGTTGTAGCTGTTCGGTGGGTGTGGCATTAACTGGCTCAGGATATGTGGCCAGCAATTTTAAACCGGCGGTGAAGCGGAACAACTTTTTTTGGCCCAGGGAATAAGCCCAATAGTCTCCATTCCCTGCCTGCACCATAGCGGTGGAAGGTACATCCCCAATCACAGACAGCAAATAGTCCGCATATGGCTTCCCATTAGCTGTAGCCATTTTTGGGTGACTCCAGCCCTGCAAATAAATGATATCGTTGTTTAATACCGTTATTCTTTGTAAACTGAACCTGGGGAAACTGTGATGAAAACGATTGTTACGGATACGAAACTTATACAAACCATATCCCAGGGTGCCTGCCCATAATACACCTGACCGGTCAAGGAGCAGGTTTTTAATGTTATGATCGGGCACCGGGTTGTGTAAAGTATATGAAGGCACTTTATCAAGGCGATTACCAGCTTTCATTGAACTGAAATCGTATATCAAGCTCCCTAAAGCGCCGGTTGTAAGAGGAAAACGGTGATCGATTAGCAGGTTTCCATCGGCTCCTGTACTGATAGCCCCGGGATGCAGGTTACCCGTTGAATCCAGTAAGGATATTTGAAACCCTGGTACCGGCTTCAGGATAAATGCCTGGCCATACCGGCCCGTGAGACGGGTACCGACCTTATCTAGCAGACTTGTCAATGTTTTTCCATCGCTCAGCAATTCGAAACCGGATGTGGCAGGAGTAAATATAAAGATACTGTTGTCGGTGCAGCCTATCCATATAAATCCTTTGTCATCTTTTCCTATTCCCTGCACCCGCCTGTTGTCGGGAACATTCAACCGGCTGATCAACGGCTGCGGGTTACCGTTATTTTCAGTCAACAAAATGCTATGCAGGCTACCTCCCTGGGCGCTCACAAGCATACGGCCACCAGGCAATTCGATCATGGCCGATTCAATCCGGTTACCGGAAAGTCCCGAAGGATCACCGGCTTTCTGAGTGATCCGTAAGAAGCTTCCCCTCTTTTTATCATACACATTCACGCCCCCGTCATATGTGCCTACCCATATCCTTCCCTTGCTGTCTTCCAATAAATTGCTGACCGAATTGCTGCTGATGGAATTAGTATCCTGCGGATCAGTAGTGAATATTTTAAAGCTGTACCCATCGTACCGGTTAAGACCGCCCTTGGTGGCTATCCATATAAAACCTTCTTTATCCTGCAGCATATCATTGATCAATCCCTGCGATAACCCATGTTCAGTGGATATGGTTTCATAACCGGAAACTGTTTGCGCAGCAGCAAGATTTGCACAAACAGAAAAGATGAACAAAAAAAAGACAGGAAGCAGGGGGGATTTAGACATCGCTTTAAAGATACTTTACCCGGGAGATATTTAATCTGCAAAAGCGCATACTTTTCATCCCTGCAGTATAAAATGCTGAATTTTTCGGGATGATGCGTAATTTGTCGGGTTCAAAGCCGGAAATGCAGGATGGAATGCGGATAAATTACTCACAACAATGCTTCCTTACAACAGAACTTAGCATGCCAATATCTGGCTACCGGCCATCAGCTGTCAGCTATCAGCTGTCAGCAGGTCAGTGTTGGATTCGTTTCCTCCTGATAGCTGATAGTATAACCCAATCATTTATTTATTATATCTCAAATCTTAAAACTCGTACTAAATGAAAAAAGCAATTTTTGTTTTCGCCTTCGCCTATTTAGGCACAATGACCATTTTCGCCCAGAAAAAGGAAAATGGAACTATTTACATAGAACATCCTGCTATTAAAATAGTAGAAGAATTTAGCAAAGCCATGGTAGCGGGAGATTCGGCAAAAATAGCCGGCTTTTTAACGGAAGATTTTAAAGCCTATAACGGAACCTCTAATATTTACGGTGATAAGGGTACTACTAAACTGCAGTTTGTAAAAAGCGCTTTACGCTACAGCAAAGAGTTGGACTACTTTTCGGTGGAAACATTTCCGGGTAGTTATCCTGATGCCGTGGAATACAAAAAAGACAACAAAGACGGCGAAGTGGTAGTACAGACCTGGGACCTGTTAAAAGGGTTGCATAAGGTCACCGGTGTAAAATTAGATGCGGCAGCGCATCGGCTGTTTACCCTTACCAAAGACAATAAGATCAAAACCGTCATTAACTATTCCAACGGCACCATGCTCGATGAAATTGGAGCCAGCTTTGCTAACAGAACAAATGGAAAAATCTACAACCATCACGAGAATATCAATACCATTCGTAAAGCCATGTACGTTTTTGAAAAAAGTGATGTTGATAAATCGTTGAGCTTTTACAGCGATAATGCAACATTCTATGACATTAATAGCAGTTTGGACAGTTCTAAGTCCAAAACGGAGGAGAAAGTTTTCCTCCAAAAATTTCTGAATGATTTTGAAATAAAAAGTATAGAAATGATCGGCTATCCCGATTACCTGGAATACGAAATGAACGATGGCCGGGAAGTGCTGTCCTGGTGGAAATATAACCTGGTACGGAAAAAAGATAAAAAAAAGATTGTAATGCCTATACACCTTAGCAACAGTTTTGATGACAAGGGGAAGATTGTTTCAGAATTTGCTTATTACAGTGAAGCCTTACTTACTAAGTGAGCTTTACCATAGACTTAGGTTGAATTCGCGCATATTACAATAGTAAACTATCCGTCGGGGCTGACTAAAAACATAAAAGAGGGTTCGACGGGTGAGGTTTTTGAAACCTCATCGGTCGAATCTTTTTTTAGTAGTCATCGACAAGCATTCTACTTAATCCTGTAATGTATATTTACTACTACCTAAATGCCATTAATTTATATTTAATTAAACCCACTAAAATTTAATAGTATGACAAAATTTGCACTCGTTATGGCGTTTCTCGTATTCGTGTCATGCAATACCGGAACACCTGCAAATGTGTTCAATTTAAAGGCGATCTCTACAGAATTAATTCAGCATTGCATTCTAGTTTTACGTCAAAAATGAAGTACATTACTTTTTTATTTTTGGCATTTGTATTAAGCATGCAATCTGTTTGTGGACAATCTATGCCACCAATTAAGATCATTAAAACGTTTCACATTGCAAGTGATGGTGGCTGGGATTACCTTGCAATTGGCCCTTCTAATAAGCTATATATTTCTCATTCAACAAAGGTAAACATACTTGATAAAACCAGTGGGGATTCTCTTGGCGTGATCCTAAATACAAACGGTGTTCACGGGATCGCATTTGATGAAGCGAATGGAAAAGGGTACATAAGCAATGGCAGGTCAAACGATGTTACAGTTTTTGACCTTAAAACAGATAAGGAAATTAGCCGCATATCAACAGGTGAGAATCCTGATGCTATCATGTACGATAGCTACTCAAAAATGATTATTACCTGTAATGGCCGAAGTAAAGACCTTACTGTAATTAATCCTCAAACACAAAAAGTGGTGGCTACTATCCCGGTGGGTGGCAAACCGGAGACTGCTGTTTCAAATGAGGCTGGGAACTGGTTTGTGAATATTGAAGATAAGAATGAGATAATTGAAGTAAACAGCAAAACCTTTGCGGTTGGAAAACATTGGATGCTTGCGCCGGCGGAGGGCCCAACAGGTTTGGCCATTGATAGAAGCAGCAAACGGCTATTTGCTGGTTGTGATAAAAAGCTTGCCGTCATTGATTATACGAGCGGGAAAGTAGTAATTACACTTCCCATTGGCAATGGATGTGATGGAGTAGCCTTTGATGACCGCACAAAAACAATCTTTACTTCCAATGGCGAAGGAACCATAACAGTCATTAAGGAATTGTCAGCTGATAGTTATGAAGTGGCCGGGAATGTTCAAACCAAAAGAGGAGCGAGAACTATAACGATTGACCCGGCCACTCAAATTCTATACCTTCCTGCTTCGGATCTTGAAAAACAACAGGCTGCTGCCAGTGGAAGGCCAAAAAGTATACCTGGCAGTTTTCAGATACTTGTGATTAAATAGATCACACGGAATTTTGATTCCTGAGGCACCGGAGAATGTAAGGCATCTTTTAAACCGGGCATAAGAAAGAAGAAGAAACTTCATATAGAAAATGCTTGCTTTGTTTGCTGTCTGCTGGTAGGAGAATTTCTTGTTTTCTATTCAAGCTATCATGACAGCAAACAAAGATAACTGTAGGTTGACAACTGATTTTTTGTACATTCGGGTATTAACCTCAACATATGTGAGCAAACCTACATGCTGTTATTTAGAACCTTACGACTCATTTTTACTTTTTACAGGAGCTTCCTGGTAGCGTCTATTTTAATTACTTTATGTTGCAGAAAGCTTTTCATGACCTATGGCCTAAGCATTTTTGTATGGCTGTTCTGGTTTAAAATAGCTACGCTTGTTATAATCTTTTATTTTATTAACAGTTACAAAAAGAAAGAATATTATTATTATCAAAATTTAGGCGTTTCAAAGGTTTTACTTTGGATGACAACGATCATCTTTGACCTGGCTTTATTTATCTTTCTCATTGTAAAGAGTTATAAATTCAAATGAAACATATATTAGAAGCAGATAGTATTCAACTTGAATTTGAGGGAAGAAGTATATTATCCGACATCTACATAAATTGCTATACAGGGAAAATTTCAGGCCTTTTGGGGAGAAATGGCGCAGGTAAATCTTGTCTGATGCAAATAATTTATGGTAGTTTAAAATGTGAAAAGTCTGTTCGCTTTGATAATGTTGCTCAATATGAAGCCTTTAAACGACCTGATTTATTGCTTTATCTTCCTCAATTTAATTTTATTCCTAAAAGCCTGTCTCTTAAAAGAATTTTTCAGGACTTTCAATTAAATTTTTCATTTTTTGAAAAAAGATTTCCGGAATTTTCATCTAAATATAAAACATCTTTAAGGTATCTTTCAAATGGTGAGCGCAGGCTGATTGAATTGTATGTTATCTTAAAGGCAAGGTCACGTTTTGTAATGCTTGATGAACCATTTACTCTTTTCAATCCAATACAAATAGAGAAAGTAAAAGAACTACTTGTAGAAGAGAAGGAAAACACAGGTTTACTTATTACCGATCATTTGTTCAAACATATAGTGGACATTTCTGACAACCTGTTTGTTTTGAATAACGGCAAAACATATTTAACAAAAAGCGTAGAAGATATTGAAACGCTTGGTTATGCAAGGTTTAACCCTCGCTGACATCACTACAGCTGAAACCGATAGAGCGTGTGTATAACACCTGTATCAACTACTTCAGAATTGCAACAGGATCATCAGGTAATTTTATGTTGAAACCGCAATTTTCACTTTTGCTGGTTAAGAAACTTTTAAAGGCAAACCCCTGATGATTTTAATTAATTTTCCCCGCACTGTTGCATACCCTTATAGTAAGCGACTGATGAAAATATCTGCTAAAAAATATCTTTATGCTTTTTTACTTGTTTGGCCATTTCATGGATATTCACAAATTGCCGCCGCGGATTCCCTTCCGGTAAAATCTGCACAACCTTTATTTAAAAAAGAAGAAGTACAAAACATTAGGTTTAAAAATTATTTTTTATTACTTGGCGACGATTTCAAACAGCAGGCACTCGCACCATTCAGGTTAACCGGTAGTGAATGGTTAAAAGTGGGGGATTTTGCGTTAATCACCACAGCTACTATTCTAAGTGATGAACCAATAAATCATAGCATTAATGATTTCAGGAACCATAGTGTGTTGGTTCAGAAGGTAAGCCCGGTGGTTACCAGGTTTGGCGGAAAATACGAATTAGGCACTCTTGGTGCCATTGAAGCGTACGGTTTGATTTTCAAGAATGAGAAGTTGAAGACAACAACCATACTGGCAACACAGGCATACCTGATCTCCGGTATTTGGGTGAATGCCATAAAATTTATTTCGGGCCGGGAAAGACCCTCTTACTACGATCCAAAAGATGGCGAAAACGAAGGCGCCTGGCACGGACCTTTTTTTCAGTTTCACAAAAATAACCTGGGTTTTAAACCCGATGGCAGTGAATACAGTTCGTTTGCATCGGGCCATGCCACAGTGGCCTTTGCAGTTGCTACAGTGTTTGCAAAACAGTACAGTGAGTATCCTATTGTGCCCATTATTTCATATTCGGCAGCTACACTTGTTAGCCTGAGCCGCATGACGGAAAACAAACATTGGGCCTCCGATGTCCTGGTGGGCGCTGCTATAGGATACTTTTCCGGAAGGCAGGTGGTAAGGAACTACAGAAAATTTGCGCATGCAGGGTTGATCCGTAAAAAGCAAGGAGTGGTGAAATTCGACCTGGGATATAATCACGGGTTACTGATGCCCGGTTTAACGTATACTTTCAGATAGCCGGTTTATGATTTCTTAAATATTTCCGCAGCTGAAAACACATTTACGTGGATAGTAATAAGGTCAGAATTTTCAACGCCTCCTATCGGAAGGGAAAGTTCATTTTTCCCTGTAATGAAGTTGCCTGGTTTTCCAAAGCTGTGCTGATTCGTTGGTAGCTAACCGTTAGTAACGTTATAGAAAGACCAGCTGCCCGCGAATGAAAATATCCAGCAGCTTAAACTGGCATGGCGGTACAGTCACATTGTAAAGGGTGAAAAAATAAATCAGGCAAAACTATTTCGACATGATAAAAACATCTTCGCAATTTTTTTACAGGTGGTAGATCGGTATAGGTTAGAGAGGGAGATAATTAGAAAAATTATTTAAGAAATTCTTTCCTGTAAATGAATTAAAACCATATCGCCTGCCTCTTTTCTAATTTTTTTTCGAAGATCTGCTTTTATGGGAAGTTTGTGTCTGCCATCCCCCAACGCCATGAAGGAGCTTTTAAATGGTTCGCCATCTATCGTGCCTATTATTTTCACGAGTCCCTTTGTTTTAAAATAGGTAGCGGAGCCTGGCCAAATAATATAGGTCCAGCCACCTTTGCTTTCACTTTTTTCGAGTGTTGCTTTGAATGTTTTGTTAATTGTGTCCATATGGCATAATTAAATTTATCATCATAAATTTATTACTTCATTACTGATTTATCCATGTGCTAAAACGACAAAATAAGTTCTTATTGCGACAATTTATCTTTTAGACCTGCGTTGCTTTTCACTTTCAGCGTAGATTGTTTGGAAAACATAACTGCGTTCCCGGGAATTGAATGTTTTTATATACAAATAATCATACACCGATCAATGCCGTTTAGTTAACATGGTTTTCCCCTCATTGTGAACCTGGTTCAAAATGTAGTGGCTGACCAAAAACAAAAAAGATGGTTCGACAAATTAATGAGACCTGACAAGCTCAACTAAACGACATTGATACACCAATTGTAATTATGGCGTTATATTAATTATAAAAGCCAAAGATTATCACAACCCTGAAAAGCAATAAAAGCAGCAGCGAAATATATTGAACATGGCAACGGATTATCACCGGCTGTTAAAGGATTCTATTCATGCAAACCTGAGCGCGTCGTTTCAATGACAAAGGGGAGAATATGTTCCACGCTTTAAGCTAAAATCCCGCGAATGAAAACAGCCTGCCTTTATCAAAATTTCAGCAGGCGCGAAAATGTGTGCGATTCGAGCAACCTGCAGCACTTCTCTGAAAAACAAAAAAAAAGGTTTACACTACCAGTGGAGAAGAAAGTAAAAGTTGAAATGATATCCTCGCGCTCCATCAATTTATTTTAAATAATAAATTAAACGCCTTAATTT
>JBDSBP010000518.1:0-3901 GCA_039921525.1 Chitinophagaceae bacterium
ATCGCCCGTGAATTTCAAATGGCGATGAAAACAAAAACCCGTTATTCAATGCTGCATTTGCCTTCCCACAAGTTGCCCAAACGAAAATGGCAGCGATTTTCAAAATCAAAAGCATTTTATTCAAAAAATTTTGTCCTGATCGAACGCAGCAATTTTTTAAAAACATACCTCTGATTTTTAGTAGTTAAATTATCTCTTTGGCAATCAGCTATCAGCTATCAGCTATCAGCTATCAGCAATCAGCAATCAGCAATCAGCTATCAGGAGGAAAGACACTCAGTCATTGGTTTTCCTGATAGCTGACAGCTGATAGCTGATAGCCAGATTTAACGTCATCTAACCAGCTTCTATTTACTATTAAATATTCTTTATTTTATGAGTCAACATATGTTCTTAAGCGTTAGCTTGCTAATACCCTTGATTCTGGGTTAATTTACCCTGGCTTAAATCAATCTCCGTTTGCGGTATAGGTAAAAGTTCATTTACTCCATCTTTAAAATTCTTGCCTTTTACGGAATTGTACTTTGCTGCATAGGCTCTTAAAACTTTTCCGGCACGCCCCTGCCGTATAAGATCAAACCAACGATAATTTTCCATACCGTATTCTACTCGTTCCTCATGCCATATTTTAGCCTGCAATTGATCTTTATCCGTTACAGTAACATCAGGCAGAATGTTGGGATTACCCTGCCGTGCCCGGCTCCTCACCTGGTTTAATGCATCCAGAGCCTCCTGTGCATGACCATTATAATTCGCAGCTTCCGCATACCATAACAAGAGCATTCCATATCGTAACTTAATATCATTCTTACCCGAATTTCTAGGATCTCCTGTTGGTGGAAATTCACTTTGCAACAGGTATGTTTTCAAATCCATGTATCCCGTTTCACTATTTCCCACATCAGCAATTTTTCCGTCTGGAAGGATATCCCCACCTGCATATACAGTCTTTTTCAATCGGGGATCCCCTTGTTCAAACTCATTAACAAAGTCCTGGGTTGGACAGGTAAAACCATACCCATACATACCTGCGCTGCCCTGCCTGATAGTCCCTTGATTACTTAATGCCCTAAATTGGGGATTGTCCGTGTAATTGATCTCAAAAATATTTTCCGGTCCAAATTCGCCGGCAATAGTAAAAATATGGTAATAGTCAGGATCAAGACTATATTTATATGAGTCCATCACTTTTTTAAACCAAATTTCAGCATTCACAAAGTCTTTCCGGTACAGGTAAACTTTTCCTAAATAGGCCTGAGCAGCACCTTTTGTAACCCTCCCCAATTCACCAGGCGTTAACTGGCTCTTTAAAGGCAAAACATCTATTGCTTCGTTCAGGTCTTTTATAATTTGCTCATACACCAGTCCTTTTGAAACACGTTCTGTTTGACCAGGGTTCACTTCAGCTTTTATAATTAGGGGTACATCTCCATATAAAGTCACAAGAATAAAATAATTATAAGCCCTTAAAAATTTAGCCTCGGCAATTATACGATCCTTTGTATTTGGATCCATCTGTATTGAGGGAACATTTTCAATAACAAGGTTAGCCCGGTGAATCCCCAGGTAAGCATTTGTCCAGACCTGGTAGGCAACAGTATTTGATGGCGTTAAGGTTGAATAAGCAATTTCATTAAAGTAATCCCCGTCACTAGGACCTTCACCACCTTTTTCCGCATCGTCCGCGGCAATATCGTAAATAGAATAGCCATCATATCCGGGATAGTTTAGTAGAATATTATACGATGAAGTCAGGGCTTTAACCGCATCATCTGCTGTCTGATAAGCCGAAGCTTCTGATATTACCCCAAGTGGTTCTTTGTTTAATTTGGCACATCCGACAGCCAATAAAATAACTACCAGGCAGCTTATAAATTGTTTCATATTAATATTTTTTAGGTCGTAAATATGTTTTATTTATCTATTATTAAAGACTGACATTAATGCCAGCGGTAATGGTTTTTGCCTGGGGATAAAATCCATTGTCAACCCCGATATCTAAAGTTGTTCCCGGTCCGCCAATTTCAGGATCGAAGCCAGGATATTTAGTCAATGTAAGCAGATTTTCGGTAGAGATATAAATACGGAGGTTTTTTAATTTATTTATGAATCCCGGAGGAAGATTATATCCAAGTTGCAGATGTTTCAGACGCAGATACGATCCGTTTTCTATAAAATACGAAGAAGCCCTTAGATTATTATTAGGATCATTCACATTGACTTTAGGAATCTTATTACTGGTACCTTCGCCATGCCAGGCATTAAGCATCTCTAAATCATAATTGTAAAAATTGCTCCCTTCTGTAAAATATTTCCATGCGGCTATAATATCATTGCCATATACTCCCTGAAATGCTATGCTTACATCAAATTTTTTCCATTGAAAATTGCCATTCAGACCATAGGTAAAATCAGGAAAGGGATTACCGATAAAAGTCCGGTCAAACTGATTAATTACGTTATCTCCATTCAGATCTTTAAATCGAACATCTCCAGGTCCGGTACCAGAAGTTTGTACAGCATGGTTTTTCACTTCTTCCTCTGTTTGAAATATACCATCCGCAACAAATCCATAAAAGGAAGCGATGGGTCTTCCCACTACGGTTTGGGAGTAACCTCCTCCACTAATAATAGCGGCATTAGAATTACTGAGTTTTGTAACTTTATTGATATTATGAGTCAGGTTAGCGGAAACGTCGTAGGTAAAATTGCCTGATGTAGTTTTATGATAGCCGATAGAAAGTTCGAAACCTTTATTCAGCGCATCTCCTCCATTTAAAAAAGGCGCCTGCTGTATGCCGGTAAATGCCGGAATAGGTACGCGCAATAACATTCCTGAAGTCTTCTTATTATAATAGCTCGCTACTATGGTAACCCTCTTTTCAAAACCGGTAAAGTCAAAACCAATCTCCGTTTCTTTAGTAGTCTCCCACTTCAAATCAGGATTACCTTTGCTGGTGAGAGCCTGTCCTTGAGAAACAGCCTGGCCATATACATAATTGAGGTTAGGAGTCAGGCTATTGGCAAAAGTATAGTTAGAAAGAGAATTTTGATTTCCAAGACTTCCCCATCCTCCTCTTATCTTAAGATCATTTATAAAAGAAATATTTTTCATAAAATTTTCATCAGAAATTCTCCACCCTATTGAAAATGAGGGAAAATAACCATACCGGTTATTCCGGCCGAATTTGGAAGATCCATCGGCGCGAAAATTACCAGTAAACAAATAAGTGCCCTTATAACTATAATTTATCCTTCCTAAAAAAGATAAAATACTATATTCGCCAGCTCCCCCGTTTACGCTTTGTCCATTTACACCAACAAGGGATAGATAGCGCAAATTAGGATCAGTATTGGCACTCGCCGGTAAGCCAATACCAGACGCCAATAAGTTCTCTGTTTTATTTGTCTGCATCGTAGTACCTCCAAGAATTTCAATATTATTTGATCCTTTTTTCATCTTATAAGTCAAGGTATTTTGCCAATCCCAACTTACCGATTGATTGTCAGATCTGGTTACGGTAGAAACCAGGTTTCGTTGCAACGGATAAATATCAAAAATGGGTACAAAATCATAAATATTGGAAAACCCAATATTCATATTAATTTGGCTGCGATAAACAAGGTTATTATTATTTAACGGCTTAATATCAAAATAAGCGCTGCTATATAAAGCAGGTCTTTTTATGGTGTGATGTGTAAGGGTAGCTTCTGCAACAGGATTTTTGGTGTCTGAAAATTTCGGGAATCCCCAGCTACCATCTGGTTTTTTAACAGGTGCGCTTGGATCCATATTCCATGAATTGGGCACAGGATTTCTTCCGCCAAATTCGGGAATAGTATTTCTTACTGAATAACTAAGCGATAAATTTTCTCCGAATGAAAAAGTCTTATTGAGTTT
>JBDSBP010000519.1:0-9329 GCA_039921525.1 Chitinophagaceae bacterium
TAAAGAATGTTCGAAATTGAACGGCGGCTCCGGTAATGTAAATTTGAATATGCCGACTACCTTCAACTGATAATAAAAGCCGGTTTAACTTGTCAAAGTAGAATTAACCATTAACCATTAACCATTAACAATTATCTTGCAACTCTTCACCACCCCGGCCCGAATCATCATCACGTGTAACAAACGATTGTCTGCGTATTTGCAGCAAGAAATTACGGAACTAGGTTATGAAATCGTAAAGCTGTTTCCTACCTATGTTGAATTAAACGGAACCGTAGCGGATTGTATCAGGCTAAACCTTAACCTGCGTTGTGCCAGCCAGGTATTATATTCATTAAAAGAGTTCCCGGCAGATAGTCCTGACGATGTTTACAACGCACTGCTTCAATTACCATGGGAACGTATCTTTCGACCGGATGGATATTTTTCAGTGACAAGTAACGTGGATCATCCCAGTATCAGAACCTCGATGTTTGCCAATGTAAAAGTAAAGGATGCCATTGTTGACCGGATCCGCCAGGAAACCGGTGGAAGGCCCGACTCTGGTCCGGAAACTGATAACACTGTAATACATTTATATTGGAAGGATACCTTCGCCGAAATTTTTGTAGATACTTCCGGCGACACACTGGCTAAACATGGCTATCGTAAAATTCCCGGCAGGGCCCCCATGCTGGAAGCATTAGCGGCTGCCGTATTGCTGGCGTCTAAGTGGAACAGAACATCCCCTTTTATCAATCCTATGTGCGGCTCGGGCACCCTGGCTATTGAAGCTGTGCTTCTTGCCACTAACCGCAGGCCGGGTTTGTTCCGTACGAATTATGCTTTTATGCACCTGGCGGGTTATGAAGAAGCGATGTATATCACCGAACAACAACGATTAAAAGAACAGGTCCTTGAAATTCCGGAACTGGCGGTAATAGCAACTGATAACAGTGAGGATGCCATCAACATCTCAAAGATCAATGCAGGCATGGCCGGGGTGGAAAAATATATCCGTTTTAAGGTATGTGATTTTGAAGATACTGAAATACCGGAAGAAGGAAATGGAGTGGTATATTTTAATCCCGAATACGGTGAAAGGTTAGGAATGATCCATGAATTAGAAACCACCTACGCACGTATCGGCGATTTTCTAAAAAAGAAATGCCGTGGTTATACTGGTTATATTTTCACCGGCAATCTCGACCTCGCAAAAAAAATAGGCCTCAAAACCTCCCGCAAAATTGAATTTTATACCGGCAAAATTGATTGCAGGTTGTTAGAGTATGAATTGTATGCGGGAACGAAAAGATAATTAACCATAAACAATTAACCATTAACTATCGTACCCCCATCTCACCAGTGTAGCTCCCCATGTAAAGCCGCCACCGAAAGCGGCCAGCACAATATTATCACCTTTCTTAATTTCTTTTTCATAATCCCATAAGCATAGTGGAATGGTGGCAGCCGTAGTGTTACCATACTTATGAATATTCATCATCACTTTATCCGGAGATAAGCCCATACGACTAGCCGTGGCACTAATGATTCTTTTATTAGCCTGGTGAGGAACCAGCCATGCGATATCATCTCCCGTCAGGTGGTTTCGTTCCATCAGTTCATAGGCCACATCGGCCATGCCCTTAACCGCAAACTTAAATACGGAAGGACCCTGCTGAAAAATAAAATGCTCTTTATTAGTCACCGTTTCAATGCTTGCCGGCCGGAGGGAGCCACCGCCTTTCATATATAAATAATCCGCTCCACAGGGATCTGACTTCAATAAACTATCCTGTACGCCATATCCCTCCAAACCAGGTTCCAGCAACACGGCTCCGGCACCGTCACCGAATAAAATACAGGTGGTCCTATCGCTGTAATCAGTTATGGCACTCATTTTATCCGTGCCTACCAGCACTACTTTTTTATACCGGCCGCTTTCGATAAGGGCGGCGGCATTGGTAAGACTGAACAAAAATCCGGAGCAGGCGGCGCTTACATCGAACCCCCAGGCATTTACCGCTCCTATTTTACCGCAGATGATATTCGCGGTAGCAGGGAAAAACATATCGGGAGTAACTGTTGCGCAAATAAGGCAATCTATCTCCGCCGGATCAATACCTCTTTTCTGGCACAGGTCTAAAACAGCCGGGGCACCTAAATCAGAAGTGGCTTTTCCTTCTCCTCTTAGTATTCGTCTTTCTTCCACGCCTGTCCTGGTACGAATCCATTCATCGTTTGTATCTACCATCTTTTCCAAATCGGCATTCGTCAGTTTATCTTCCGGAACAAAACCACCTACTGCTGTAATAACGGCTGTTATTTTTTGGCTCATCACTGGTCGTTGAGTTTAAATGAAATTTTGTAAAAGTAGGAGAAAAAATCAATTACGAATTACGAATTACGAATTACGAAAATATCTGTGAAGAACTGTGATTCTAATTTTTTCATTGTAAAATCGTATTTACCTGGCCATCGGCCACAAATTCGTAATTCATAATTCGTAATTCGTAATTGATTCACATTCCTTATTTTCGCAACCATGATCGCTTATGTGAAAGGCAACTTTGTTTACAAGTCCCCGGCCGTTGTACATGTGGACGTAAATGGTGTAGGATACGAAGTATATATAAGCCTGAATACATATTCTGCAATACAGTCGCTCGATCATGGAATTTTATATACCTTCCTGCATATTAAAGAAGATGCACATACCCTGTACGGTTTTTTTGCGGCTTCGGAAAAAGATATGTTTATAAAACTGATCAGTATCAGCGGAGTAGGGGCATCTACGGCCCGTATGATGTTATCTTCCATGAAACCCGAAGAAATAGCACGCGCTATCGTGCAGGCTAATGTAAAACTATTGGAAACCATTAAAGGTATTGGCAAGAAAACGGCTGAACGGATTATCCTGGAGTTAAGGGATAAATTAAGCAAGCAAGCAACGGAAACAAATATTTCTACCCTCGTTAACAATACAACGGAGCAGGATGCGTTAAATGCTCTAATATCTTTGGGCATCGCACGTCCAGCTGCTGAACAGGCAGTCAGAAAAGTTCTTTCTTCCGAACCTTCTGGAGTGGAAAAAGTGGAAGATATTATTAAAAAAGCATTAAAAATATTATAGGCCTATTGACTCTTTACTTTTACCTAACTAATTACTGGGAAAAAAGACTTGACCCAATTACTAACCTATATTTCTCGTGCACTCTTATTGTGCGCAACTTCAGTATTATACTTTTTTACTGCGGAGGCAAACACTAGGTTTCAGGACACTACAAAGCCTGGCAAAACTGCCGATACGCTTAAGTTTCCTTTAACTGACAGGCGGGGAGATAAGATTTCCAATCCCGGTAAAAATGCATTTGATCTTAAAGATCCTCCTAATATTTCAGACTCCATCGAGTACGATCCCGTTACCAAACAGTATAATATTGTAGAAAAAATCGGTGGCTTTTATTATCGCAAGCCTACCTATTTGACCTTCGACGAATACATGCGGTTAATGTCGCGCAAACAGGAAGTTGATTATTTTCAGAAACGCTCCAACATTCTTAGCGGGTTAAATAAAAGTTTATTGAAGCCGAAATTATCCGTTACTGATAATTTGTTTAACCGCATTTTTGGCAATGGTAAAATTGAGATCAGGCCGCAGGGTAATGTGGATATTACCGCAGGCTACGAGGGACAGAATATTAAAAATCCTACCTTGCCGGAGCGGGCCCGGAAAAACGGCAACTTCGATTTTAATATGGATGCTAACCTGAGCGTTATCGCCAACATTGGCGATAAACTCAAGTTGCCAATTAATTATAATACACTAGCCACTTTTGATTTTGAAAATCAACTTAAGCTGGACTACTCGGGAACCGATGATGAAATTATTAAACGCATAGAAGCGGGAAATGTATCGTTTACTTCCAAAGGTTCCCTTATACCTGGGGCACAATCTCTTTTTGGCATAAAAACACAATTGCAATTTGGAAAACTATCCATTACTGGTGTGCTTGCGAACCAGCGGGCCCAGCGCCAGTCACTTGGCCTCCAGGGCGGAGCGGCTTCTTCTATCTTTGAATTTAAAGCCGATGATTACGAAGAGAACCGGCATTTTTTATTGTCGCAATATTTCAGGAATAGTTTTAATAAATCGATGGGAAACCTGCCGGCAGTGAATTCCCTGATCCAGATTTTGCGTATCGAAGTTTGGGTAACCAACCGAAACGGTTCCACCACCGACACCAGGGATATCGTGGCCTTGATGGACCTCGGCGAAAAAGCCCCCTACCTTCCTCCGCCTACCATCAATCCACAAACTAATCTTGATTATCCCTTTAACGATGCCAATGACCTGTATCGTAAAATCATCAATGATCCAAGCAGCCGCAATTCTTCGTTCGTTACATCAAAACTGAGTTCCCTGGGGTTAAGGCCGGTGCAGGATTTTGAAAAAACATTTGCCCGGAAATTAACCCAGGCAGATTATTTTTTCAATCCCCAGATCGGATTTCTTTCCTTGAACCAGCCTTTGCAATCCGATGAAATCCTGGG
Source organism: Chitinophagaceae bacterium (assembly GCA_039921525.1). Lineage (GTDB taxonomy): Bacteria > Bacteroidota > Bacteroidia > Chitinophagales > Chitinophagaceae > JADCRZ01. The sequence goes on from JBDSBP010000519.1 coordinate 4,534, forward strand.
TGTGGCTTTCCAGTATAGTTATAACGGAAAAATTTACCAGGTGGGGGAGTTTTCGCAGGATGTGTCTCCCGATACAACCAACGTGCAGGCGGGCAATCAGAAAGTAATATTCCTGAAATTGCTGAAGGCAACTTCACAACGACCTAACCTGCCGATCTGGGACCTGATGATGAAAAACGTATATGCCCTGAAGACTACGGACAACAGCTATCTTTCCAGTGTTCAGTCTGTAGATTTTAAACTGAATGTTTTATATGAAGAACCGAGCCTGGGTCAAAAAAGATATTTGCCGGAAGGTCCCAAAACCGGATTGCCGATCATTTCTCTTTTAAATCTCGACCGGTTGAATAACCAGCGCGATCCCCAGCCGGACGGCGTATTCGATTATATTGAGGGGTTTACTATCATCTCCAGCCAGGCAAGAATTATTTTTCCTTTGTTGGAACCCTTCGGCAGGGACCTCGAAACCATCGCATTTACCGGCGCCACCCAGGACATTAAAAACAAATATATTTATTACCCATTGTATGATACGATAAAAGAAATTGCAAAAACCTATGCCAACCTGGACCGTTTCATTATTAGTGGTACTGCCAAAGGGCAGTCTACGTCTGATATTTCCCTGGGGGCCTTCAATGTTCCACCAGGGTCTGTAACAGTAACAGCCGGAGGAAGATCCCTGGTGGAAGGAGTGGATTATACCGTGGATTATAATCTCGGAACCGTAAAAGTGATCAACCAGGCAATAATAAACTCCGGCGTGGCAGTAAATGTTCAGTTTGAAAACAATGCCGGCTTCGGAATACAGCAGCGAAATTTCCTGGGATTGCGCCTTGATTATATGGCGAAGAATACAGCCAAAGAATCACTTTCTTTTGGTGGATCTCTCGTTAGGCTGGGAGAGCGCCCCTACTTTACCAAAATGAATTATAATGAAGATCCCATCCGCAATACCATGTATGGGCTGGACTTCAGCTACCGCTCTGAATTTCCTAAGCTCACCCGCTGGCTGGATAAATTACCCTTTTATCATACCAACGAAATGAGCACGATTACTGCTTATGGAGAAGCTGCTTTGTTAAAGCCCGGCCACCCTCCACAGATTGGAAAAGGTAATGCCGGACTGGTGTATATCGACGATTTCGAAGGTACGCGTAATAGTATAGATGTTCGTTTCCCTTTGATCAGCTGGTCATTGGCATCAACTCCGCAGGGCAATGGCTTGTTCCCTGAAGGGGCTTTTTCTGATTCCCTTCCATATGGCTATAACCGGGCTAAAATTGCCTGGTACAATATTGAACCTAATTTACAGGATTACAGGGGTACCAATAACCCGGTTAAAGATTTAGGGGTTGCTTATTTTACGGACCCGCGGATACATGCTTTAAACCAGCAACGACTTTTTCCGGCAAAAACAACCGAATTCGGACAGGCGCAACTTGTAACTTTTGACATGGCATATTATCCTACCGATAAAGGGCCCTATAACTTTGATGCACGCCCGGGATTTGTGAATACAAACGGTAAATTACTACGCCCTAAAGATCGTTGGGGTGGCATCATGCGCGCTCTTGACCAGGTTGATTTTGAAACAGGCAACGTGGAATTTATTGAATTCTGGATGCTGGATCCGTTTTTATTAAATCCTGCCAGCACAGGGGGTGAATTATATTTTAACCTGGGAAATATTTCGGAAGATGTGCTGCGCGATGGAAGGCGATTCTTTGAAAATGGATTGCCCACGCCGAATATCAAGGCGGGTGTGGATAGCAGTACAAAATGGGGTAAAGTGCCTTCCAATCCAATCCAGGTAACCCAGGCATTTAGTAACGACCCTACTGACCGTCCTTACCAGGATGTTGGGTTCGACGGGCTTGATGATGCCGCCGAAGGAGTAAAGTTTCAGAATTACCTTGCGCAGCTGGCTGCAAATTTCGGTATTAATTCAAAAGCTTACAAGGATGCCCTGAAAGATCCTTCCAACGATGATTTTAAAAACTACCGGGATGCTGATTATGATAATCAACGGGCAGGAATACTCGAACGCTATAAGAATATTAACAGCCCACAGGGTAATTCACCCATCGCCGCCAATAATTCTACCATTACTACGGCGTTTACGTTATACCCCGACCAGGAAGATCTCAACCACGACAATACGCTGAATGAACTGGAAGAATATTTCGAGTATAAGGTTGATCTGAAACCCGCAAATTTACAGGTGGGTCAGAATTATATAACGGACATGCAGCGATTTACTTCAGACGTTCCCGGATCGAAAGAAGAAAAATGGTATTTGTTTCGTATCCCTATCGCGGATGGTACCAAAGTAGGTAACATACCCGATTTCAAGTCCATTCGTTTTATGCGTATGTTCATGACGAATTTTGACGATTCCACCATTTGTCGCTTTGCAAAACTGGAACTGGTAAGAAATCAGTGGAGAAGATTTACTTTTTCAGTGGATACATCAGGGCAATACAAACCAATAGCTGCTAACTCCGGTACCGACTTTAATGTGCTGGCTGTAAATGTGGAAGAAAACAGCCAGCGCAGGCCCATACCTTATGTAATTCCACCGGATATTGAAAGGGTGCAGCAATTAAGTAATAATAATGTTAACATCCTTCAGAACGAACAGGCGCTGAGCATGCAGATATGCAACCTGGCCACCAGGGACACGAGAGGTGTTTTTAAAACGTTGAATCTTGACCTGCGCCAGTATGGAAGGTTGCAGATGTTTATTCATGCCGAAAGTGTGGCCGGCAGCACCACCTTAAAAAATAACGACCTGAATGCTATTATCCGCATCGGCAATGATTTCATCAGCAATTTCTATGAAATCAAGATCCCCCTTCGTATAACAGGAACAACAACAGATCAATTCAAAGATTCTATTGTCTGGCCAAAATCGAACGAACTTGACCTGGACCTTGCAAGGCTAACCCAGCTAAAAGTAAAGCGCAATAATACCACGGCGCCTTCTACCTATTACACAGAAAAAGATGCTGATGGAAAAACCTATGCCATACTTGGGAATCCGAACCTGGGTGAAGTGCGGGGCTTTTTTATGGGTATTCAGAATTTGTCGGTAGAGAGTATATGCACAGAAGCGTGGTTTAATGAACTTCGGTTGTCGGCTATTGATGAGAAGGGAGGTTGGGCCGCCCTTGGCAGGGTTGATATGAAACTGGCCGACCTTGGAACCCTATCCTTTTCCGGAAATGTAAAGAGCCGGGGTTTTGGTACCCTCGAGCAAAGGGTGAATGAACGATCGCGGGAGGATTTCACCCAATTCGATTTAGCTACCAACCTGGAACTGGGTAAGTTGTTGCCGGCAAAAGCAGGCATTTCAATTCCTGTGTATGCGCTCGTGTCGCAAACATTAACCACCCCGGAATACGATCCTTATGAGTTGGATATCAAGCTGAAGGACAAAATAAACCAGGCTCCTGGTAACCAGAAAGATTCTATTAGACAAGACGCTGTCGATGTGATGAATACCACCACCATCAATTTCACAAACGTGAAAAAGATGAATACATCCGGGAAAAAACAGAAAATATGGAGTATTGAAAATATTGATCTTAGTTATTCCTATACAAAAACCCAACGACAAAATCCGTTGATTGAAAAGGAAGAAGTAGTCAGGCAGCGGGGCGGGCTTGGGTACATGTATACTTCCACACCAAAATTTGTGGAGCCGTTCAAACGAACGATAAAATCAAAGTCTCCCTGGTATGCATTGGTAAGGGATTTGAATTTTAATCCTACCCCCACTCTTATGAGCTTCCGCGCGGATGTTAACCGGCAATTTGGTTCATTCCGTCCGAGAAATGTAGGTGGCCCTAAAAATACGCTCCCGGAAACCTTTGATAAATATTTCACTTTTGACCGCTATTATAATTTCAGGTGGGATCTAACCCGGTCGCTCAACTTTGATTTTACAGCTACCAACCGGGCAAGGGTAGACGAAGAGCCGGGAAGGCTGGATAAAATCGGGAAAGAGCGGTTACGGGACAATTTCTTTAAAGGAGGCCGAAATACTACGTACGATCAGAATATTAATGTTTCATACGTTCTGCCAACAGCTAAATTGCCTCTATTGGATTGGACAAATGTGAGGGTTTCTTATGTAGCCCGGTATAATTGGCTAGCGGCATCTCTCGATTCGCTGGCAAGAAGCCTCGGAAATTTTCTTTCCAACGGGCAGGAAAAGAACGTAACCGGTGAATTCGATTTAGCCAAATTATATCGAAATTCAAGATGGCTCCGCGCTTTGGATTTTGATGCGGCACCCGCTGTGCCGGCCGTACCGCCAGCGGTTCCCCCGGTTGCGAAAACGGATTCAACTACAAAAGGCAAAAAGAAAAAAAGGGATCCTAATGAATTGCCAGACATACCCGGCAGTTTGAAATTTGTTGGCAGAATAATTACGTCGGTTAAGCGTATAAGCATTAATTATTCGGAAACGGGCACTACTAACCTGGCAGGTTATACTGATAGTACACGAGTATTGGGCATGAACATGCGCAGCATGGCGCCGGGATGGGGGTTTATATTGGGACAACAGCCGGATACTGCTGCCATCAACGGGTTTGCACAAAAAGGAAGGTTCACCAAAAACCCTATATTTAATACACTTAACCGGCAGGATTATAACCAGAAACTAAGTATACACGCATCGCTTATCCCCCTGCGCGACCTTACCATAGATCTTAATATTGACAAAACGTTCGGTAAAAGCTATTCTGAATTATTTAAGGATACCATTGGCAGCCCAACGAGCAATTTTG
>JBDSBP010000520.1:0-10670 GCA_039921525.1 Chitinophagaceae bacterium
TACGCGAGGCTAATATTTTTAAGTCGAACGAATGATTATTTGAACACCGGAAACGCGCCCCTGTAAAGCCTGGTTAAAGGAATTGATCGGCTGGGACTTGATTTCCTTTGAACCGATAGACGCCACGGACCCTGTAATGTCTCTTCTGGTAGCCGTTCCATATCCAATAACCACTACATCACTCAATGTATTATTTAAGTTTTTTAATACAACTTTTAATTCCGTTGCTGCATTGGTTAGTTTAATTTCCCGCATTTCAAAGCCCACATAGCTAAAAACCAAAACATCTTTTTCAACGTCTGCATCCAAAAAAAAGAGGCCCATGGTATTGGTAGTAGTGCCTTTTTTAGTGCCCTTCACAGTAACACTTACGCGGGGGAGTGGCTTATCAGTTTGATCCATCACAACTCCATTGATGGCAATAAACGCAGCATTTCTTTTACTAGCGCTGGTCCTTTGGAGGTAGCTGGCTGCCGGGTATGTTAAAATCAGTCATTCATCAACAAGCTTTCGTTATGTAAACAAGACTAGCAAACGGGAATATACCCTATGCTGAACAAAAAATATTTTAATAGTTAGGTTCCGGGAAGATTATTGCGGTCTTAAACGTGTCAGGCTGTTAACGTTATAGATAGGAAGTGCAAGTACTTGCAAATGATCAAACCAATAATAGGTTGAATTTACCGCTTATAAAATACGTAGAGAAGGATTTCAATGTATGGATTATCTTGATTATTACCTTCAATCAATATTTATCTAATTATCGAAATATGAAATATTATCTCAGCTTGTTTTTATCTTTCTTCCTGTTTACTTCTTATGCACAGAAAGATTCAACTCCAACTTTACGATCAATTTTACTGGAACAACTTCAGACAACGCATAATGTAAAGGATTGGTTTGTGCCGCCAACTCTCGCTATTGCCGGACTAACCGCTGAGCAGGCAAACTGGAAAGACGGCACAGGCAACCATTCCGTTGCCCAGCTTACCACACATCTCATTTTCTGGAATAAACAACTGCTTGATAAATTCAAAGGTCTAAAACCAGACAGTTTCAACGGTAATAATAAAGAAACTTTTACGGAGGTTTCCGCAAGCACCTGGAAGGTTATGGAACAAAGACTGGATAGTATATTAACTGGTTGGGAAACCGTGGTAAAAACAGCGGATGAATCAAAACTAAAAAAATGGTATGCTAATATTGCTCATATTGGTACCCATAACGCGTATCATACGGGTCAGATTCTCTATATAAGAAAGATGAAGGGATGGTGGGATGATAATAATGGGGCGAAGTAAAATGGTGACCGCTGAGTTTCGACGCACTCCAGACTTCAAAAAAACGAGCTTAATTTGTTTGTAAAATGACGAAGATTTTAAAATTGAATATGTTCAAAAATCAATGATCGATTGGTAAACTGTCGCATAAAAACCTCTAAGGTTTTCGTTTTTTGGTGCCGGCATCACGGGTTTAAACCTTATAGGTTTAAACAGGCACTAACTTCGGAAGTCCGCATATTCCATCGAAAGTCAGCGACACCTTTTCAAATTCAACGGTTAAATACTACCTACCAAATTCATTCTCTTTTCAGGACTGGTCTTTGAATTCTCCGCAACACTGTTCATAAAAGAAACCGTAATCTTATCCCCCTCAAAACTACAGGTGATTTTATCACCATGCATTGCTTCAACAAACCGGGCGCTTAACTGCAACGTGTTCTCATTGACCCACGCAGCACTGCCGGCAAGTTTTGAAGGCATATGGAACCGGCCGGCTACCGGAAAAATATATTTCATAGTGTCCTGGTTTAAAAACCAGTTGCCCAAGCCAAATTTATACGTAGTCTCTTTCTGCTGTGCAGTATTTGTTGTTAACGAACAGGTCTCTTTTGAAAATGTAATTTTCATTTCCGTGGCATCAAATTCGTTAGGGCTCAACGTAAATTTTTTGCCATTATATTTAGACGATAATGCAGAAGAAGGTGAACCTTTGGCAACAGGTAAAGCAAGATTTTTTATTTCTTTTTTCATTTCCGCTAATGCTGCAGGGTTTTCAGGTAAGGCGTTGGCTTGCATGGCTGGCAGTATTGTGTCCCAAACAATGGTCATTGATTTTTGCGTATTAAAGCTTTCACCTGTAATTACCATTACGGCATCCTGCTCGGGCAGTATAAAACAAAACTGGCCAAAGGCGCCATCCGCGCGGTAACCACCCGGTTTGCAGCGCCAGAATTGATAACCATATCCGACCGACCAATCGCCATTGCCCTCTTGTGATTTTGTTTCATACCTGGTCGCCTCATCCACCCAGTCCTCGGTTAGAATTTCGTTGCCGTTCCATTTACCTTTTTGTAAATATAGCTGCCCAAACTTTGCAATATCTTCGGTTTTTACGCGTAACCCATAACCAGCCGTGTTTAAACCCTGGGGAGAAACTTCCCAATCGTACCCGGTAATTTCCAATGGTTGAAACAGGCGGGGCGCTAAATATTTTTCCAGTGTTTCGCCGGTTACTTTATGAACAATAGCACCTAGCATATAGGTGGCGCCTGTGTTATACAAAAAATGCGATCCCGGTTCAAATTTTACAGATTGCTCCAAAAACGTCGTCGTCCATGATTTATTTGATTCTCTTAGTTTAGGCATGGTGTCTTCGGCATGCCCGGTATTCATTGTTAGGAGACTCTTTATCTTCATCTTCTTCAGATTCTCGTCTGGCGTCGCAGGAATTTCATCCTTGAAAAAAGAAATTACCGGTTCATCCACCTTTAATTTTCCTTCTTTTACAAGCAAGCCAATAGCCGAACTGGTAAAGCTTTTCGACAGTGAATATAACGTGTGTTTGAAGGTAGGTTCAAAAGGTTTCCACCATCCTTCGGCAACTACATGACCGTGCCTTACCAGCATAAAGCTATGCCAGTCGATGCCCGAAGCATTTGCGGCCTGGATAAAATTTGTAATGCCTTTGGAGGAAACGCCCTTCGATTCCGGACTTGCATAGGGAAGGGAGATTGGAAAGTAACCCGTGAACAGGTTGCTTACCTGCGACAATCCAGGCATGAACGCGATACCGGCTGTACTTACACCGGTGGTCTTGATAAAGTTTCTTCTGGTTGTATGCATAAAAAGGTATGAGGTATGAGGATTGAGGTATGAGGGTTAAGATGCTTAACTTTCAGGTTTTGTCAAGTATAAAGATATTGTTCTTTGGAATTGGAACCAAACCACGAGGATGTCAACAAATTAAGATTCCCACCGTCTTGTCATTTCAGCCAAAGCGCCACAACAACTTCGCATAAATGCGCAAGATGTTTTTATTTGGGAAGTTTGCCGCGCTTCGCTGAAATTACAAACAAATATTGAGGATGTCACAAATTTAGATTCCCACCGTCTTGTCATTTCAGCCAAAGCGCCACAACAACTTCGCATAAATGCATGTTACGGCGCTTTGAGCTGAAATCTCTAAGATGGAGACGGCTCGCATTGTTGAGATTTCTACTGCATCCATACTTCAATTTTAATATTTGACCCCGGTGTCGGTTTTAAGGTGGCTACACCTATGACATGCTGGTAGCGGTCCAAAAGAAAGTGAAAGCCGTACCCACTCGGACGGATCATTTTTTAAATTTTCCAGGATCGGCAATATAGGTTTGGGATCTTTCTTTAATGCGGGTATAGCCCTTGCCCATGGCAAACGTAGAATCCATTGGGTCCATAAAGTCTTAAATGATACTGGTTATTTTCGAAGGCGTTCAGCGGCCAGTTATAATATATTGCATCTCCTGCTGTAACATCAAAAGAGCAGTTCTTTGCCAGCTCCGCTTCACCTGTCTCCTCTTTATAATTTACAGGGGCACAAACAGTAAATGGCGAGCCGGCGGATCTGTCGCCAAACACATTTTTACCAGCGAAATTTGGCAAAAAAAAATTTATAAATTAAACCGACGTCATTTGCAAGCACGAATTTATCACATTAAACTTTGATTACCTTCGCCCCATATTCTGCCAATTCCAAAATTCAGTAAATTCTGATTCAGACAAACTGCATGAAATACATTAGCCGTGCTAAAAGTTATAAAAATCCATTCATTGTCTTTTTAATGCTCGTTTTTCTCAACGACGAAGTTTCTGCCCAATCCGTTGGCAAAGCAATTGTGAAAGGAAGAGTGTTGGATTCCTTATCAGCAAATCCCTTAGGTCTGGCTAATATACAGCTATTTACAAGCCCGGGGAAAAAACTCGTTAGTGGAGTCCTTGCCAAAGAAGATGGAACATTTTTCATCGAGATCGGTTTGGGGCGCTATTATGCCGTAGTGATTTCCTGGGATATGCATCTTATAAAACCAAAGAAATTGTTTTATTGAAAGAAGATATGAGTACCGACCTGGGAACAATACAACTGGTGAATGCATCAAAGGTACTTGACGAAGTGGTGGTGCAGGCGGAGAAAAGTACCATGCAGTTATCCCTTGACAAAAGGATATTTAATGTAGGAACAGACCTCGCTAATGCGGGCGGATCAGCCATAGACATCCTGACTAATATTCCATCTGTATCTGTAGATCCTGAAGGCAATATTAAACTCCGGGGCAGCGATAATGTGCGCATCCTGATAGATGGAAAACCATCAGGACTGGTTAGTTTTAAAGGTGGAAGCGGGTTGCAACAACTGCAGGCCAGCATGATTGAACGTGTGGAGATAATTACTAATCCATCTGCACGGTATGAAGCCGAAGGCATGGCGGGGATATTAAACATTATTTTAAAAAAAGACCAGAAGCAGGGATTTAATGGCTCAGTTGAATTAACCACAGGTAACCCGGCCAATTCTGGCGCGGCTGCCAATTTCAATTATCGTCATAAGAATATCAACTTTTTTATAAACTATGGAATAGCGTATCGCAAACAACCCGGTAAAAGTACCCTTTACCAGGAAGTGTATAATAAGGATACGGTGTCTATCCTTCGTCAGAACAACAAATATGAAATCAGGGGGTTTAATAATAATATTCGTGGTGGCCTTGATTACTATTTTAACGAAAAAACGGTGCTCACCGCATCCTATCTTTTTCTCCGCAGCGACGCTAAACGTATTACTGATATTGAATACAAGGATTACCTGAATATCATCTCTAACCAGCTAAGCACAATAACCCGTCAACAGGTTGAAAACGAAATTGAACCTAACTCGGAATATTCCGTAGTGTTTAAAAAATCGTTTGCGACGAAGGGACATGAATTAATTGGTGAAGTAAAATACCTTGACAACTGGGAAAGCTCCAGCCAGCTATTTACACAGCATTATTTTAACCTGGATGGAATGGAAAATAGTGCAAAGGGTGTAGTGCAGAATTCGGTGAATGATGAATTTGAAAAGCATTGGTTACTTCAGGTGGATTATATAAAACCAATTGGTAAAGAGGGGAAATTTGAAACTGGCCTGCGCAGCAGTTTCCGTAACATGGTGAACGATTATGTAGTAAATGAAAAAGATGTTATAGGTAATTTCAACCCGATGCCCGGATTGGATAATATATTTCTATACGATGAGAACATTCATGCAACTTATGGTATACTGGGAAATAAAACGGGAAAATTCAGCTACCAGGGCGGGTTACGCGCTGAATGGACAGATGTGAAGATTACTCTGAAGGAAACCAGGGAGGTTAACCCCAGAAAATATGCCAACCTTTTTCCCAGCGCGCATCTTTCGTTTGATATACCGGGAGAAAATGCCATCCAGTTAAGTTATAGCCGAAGGGTTAGAAGACCGGTTTATAATGATCTGAGTCCTTTTATGACTTTTTCAGATAGCCGTAGTTTTTTTAGCGGAAACCCTGACCTAAACCCGGAATAAACAATGCTTTTGAGATCGGCCACATAAAACGTTTTGAGAAAGGTTCCCTGGCATCTTCTCTTTATTACCGTGATACAAAGGGTAAAATTGACAGGATCAGGCAAGTAAATGCCCTGGGTAATTCTGTTACCAAACCGGAAAATTTATTATCGGAGAAAGCTTTTGGGGCCGAGTTTATAACTACCTATTCTCCGTACACCTGGTGGAAGCTGGATCTGAATTTCAATTTCTTTCATGCTGATATAGATGGAAGCAATATTGTAAAAATGTATAAGGCCTCTACATATAGCTGGTTTGCACGGCAGACCTCCCGGTTTGCGCTACCCGAAAAGATTGACATCCAGTTGCGGACAAACTATGAAGCAGCACAAAAAACGGTACAGGGTAAGCGCAAAGGTCTTTTTTATATGGATTTTTCTATAGGCAAAGATGTTTTTTATGGAAAAGGCACGTTGAATTTTACGGTGCTGGATGTATTTAATTCACGCCGGTTCCGGTCTGTTTCGCAAGGGGTTAATTTTTACACGGAGGGAGATTCGCAGGGAAGAAGACGACAACTAAATCTTACACTTAATTACAGGATAAGGCAGGTGAAACAGGCGAAGCCTAAGAAGACGGATGGTGCCGAGGAGGGATTTTGATTTTTGTGATAGTCGGGTCTGATGTAAACAACAGCTTAATTTCTGATTGTCATATCAGCCCTAAGCGCTGTAAAATGCACTCAAGATTTTTCTTTGTCATTTCAGCGAAGCGCCTCAACCTTCCTCAATAAACATTCTTTTTAGGCAGCTTCAGTTCCTGCTGATATATGGAACTCAAATCGTTCCGTAAGGGCAACTCCAGCATACTATCTCATTTTATTTTCTCTCATAATTTTGTTGGAACCAACATAAAGGAGGGTTCTATGAGGTTTCAAAAACCTCCCAGGTCTTAAATGCGGGTAGATTCCTCATTCAAGACCTGTGAGGTTTCAAAAATCCGTGAAGTTTAATAAACTAGGCATGCTCGAACCTTCTTCTATGTTCCTCGTCGCCCTCTTCGATCCCCATTCATAATAACCAGAAAATAAATTTCGCCAATTCAAAACTATTCTTACATTTGTAGTGTACTAATGAAGTAGTACACTAAAACACGAAAAATGATCACAATAAAAAATCTCCATTTCGGCTACAGAAAACGGAAAGTGTTTAATGGACTGAGCCTCTCGTTACAGGCTGGGCATATATATGGTCTTTTAGGGAAAAATGGAACGGGGAAATCAACCCTGTTACGATGCATTGCAGGATTTTTATTTCCACGATCAGGTACAATCGATGTGATGAATTTTGTTCCGGGTAAAAGGCAGCCTGCATTTTTACAAAGTGTTTTTATGGTTGCCGAGGAGTTCTACCTGCCTGATATATCAGTTGAAAAATTTGTAAAACTCAATGCTTCCTTCTATCCAAATTTTAATAATGAACAATTCAGACAATACCTGACTGAATTTGACATACCACAGGGGAATACCCTGCAAAGCATGAGCTATGGCCAAAAGAAGAAAGTGCTTATCAGTTTTGGACTGGCCTGTAACACGGCTTTGTTATTAATGGATGAACCAACAAACGGACTTGATATTATGAGTAAAAGCAAATTCAGGAAAGTAATTGCGGGCGCTGTGAACGATCAGAAATGTATTGTTATAAGCACACACCAGGTCAAAGACCTGGAAAGCCTTATTGACCGCATAACCATTATTGATGAAGGACAGATTTTATTTGACCAGACTATTGATTCGATAAACAGGCAAATTCAGTTTAAAATTTCATTTGACCAGGAAGAAGTGAAACATGCCCTGTACAAGGAACCTTCGTTACAAGGCACTGCTATTGTTTGCGCTAACCTGGACGAAGAAGATACCAAACTAGACCTGGAACTTCTATACAAAGCGGTAGTTACAAATGGAACTGCTATAAAAGATGTTTTCACCAACAAGCACGCAAAGCAATTGAAATATTAATCCAAACGACTTAACTATATTTTATGTCCTCCACATTCAGCTTATCAAGACTCGGAAAACTTATAACTAAACAGCTTTTTGAAAACGCACGGTTATATATGTTTACGGTACTCGCCATGCTTGGTCTTCTTGCCTTGGCATTTTCATTTTGGATTATCGTAGCAGGCCCTAATTATCATGAAGAAGGAACATACATTCTCTTTATACTTGGCTTATTCATATCAGGCTGTGTATTTGCAAGCATGTCTTTTAATATGCTCGGAGATAAAGACAAAGGTATTTATTGGTTAAGTGTGCCGGCTACTCATCTCGAAAAACTTATCTGCACTATTTTTTATACGATTATCCTGTTTACGTTGGTTTATTGCTTGTGCTTTTATATGGTAAAATTAATTGGAGTATCGTTTTTAGAAGGCTTTATAAAAAAACATCCGGGTACCTTTTATATTGAGATAAAAGATTTTAAAAGTGGCTTCGCTTCTGTTATAAAATATTTCCTGTTTGCCTACTTTGCCGTTCAATCTCTTTACCTGTTAGGTTCTGTTTATTTTTCCCGCTATTCTTTTGTAGTGACTACGGTGGTCGGTGCCGCGGTAATTTTTGCATTTGCCTATTATATTAAGATAATCGGGGACGGTATGGATGGAAACTGGCGTTTAATTTCTTTAAGGAAGTTTGATGAGACCATGAAGAGTGGGTATTCGCTTTATTCTATTTCACCCACGGTTACTAATATCCTGAAATATGCAGTACAGTATGTATGGGCTCCTTTGTTTTGGATTGTAACCTGGTTCAGACTTAAGGAAAAGCAAATATAAAACAGGTGAAAGGTGGGCGCGAAACTTATTATTTTATTACAATCTGAATTTATGCAATTTCATAATAATGGGCAGGCAATATATCTGCAAATAGCAGATTATATATGTGAAAAGGTGTTACTTAAAGAATGGAAGGCAGATGATAAAGTGCCCAGTGTAAGGGAACTTGCTATGCAACTGGAAGTAAACCCCAATACGGTTATGCGGACGTTTGATTTTTTAAAACAACAGGAGATCATCAGCGATAAAAGAGGGATTGGTTATTTTATAACTCCTAACGCATATAAAAACGCAATAGCTTACAGAAAAACAGAGTTTTTAGAGAAAGAGTTGCCAACGGTTTTCCGCATTATGAATATGCTCGGGCTTGAACCTGAAGACCTCGCACAAAGATTTGAAAAATTTAAAAAACAATTTGCTGCTTCTAACATATAACACTTGAATCATGAAAACAAGCAATAAAATTTTACTCGGCCTGTTGGTAGTTATTTTTGCGATTCCTTTTTTATTGGCTTTTTCGCTAAAAAGAAAAGTGAAAAATGGTGAATATACAACCGTAAAAAATGAAGACCGGGAAAGTGAAGATAAAGTTCGCTCCGGTTCGTTTACTGCGTTTAAAGTGGTTAAGGTGATTGCACCTGGTCCAAACTTTCTAACTTGCCATTTAAAACTTTCAGAAAATATGAGCTATAGATATTACCAACGTCCTGGTGAAGACAGTATAGCGGTTTTTACGGGAAATGATACCTTATTTGTTACGTATGTAACAAGGAAAGACCAAAGAGACAATAACCTGCAAATAAATATAAACCTGCTTTCATTTAACAACCTGGTGGTGGATGGTGCTGTAGTTGTTATAGATTCACTTCCGGCTTCACCCGTTAATTTAACCGTTACTTTAAAAAATAACGGGCAAATAAAAGATGGTAGTGAAAAGAAAAAAGAACCGGTTGTAAAAGGGTCGCCACCCGTAAGTATTCAAAAAGAGAAGATGGTAAAAGAGAAAGAGCTGTACGGAGATGTAGTTAAAGCTGGTATAGGTCGTCGGAAGTTTATGTCAATACCGAATGCAGGCTTGGAAATATTTAGTATGACTATTAAAAACATTTTGATTTTCCACTTCATTTAAAATATTATTGTCTGACTCGATTTAGGTAATAATCTTTCTGTACTTTATCGGAAGCACCTGATACCTGCTTCCTGGAAACCACAAAAACCGATAAGTTGTCAAAACCTAATCGGTTTTTCTTTATTTGCCGTCTAAGACAACTCAAATCCTGACAAGGACTACCTTCCAAAAATATATATTTTTGTTGTTTTATTCCACTTCTTATCACATACCTTTAGTCGTTCTTCGTAGACATTCTAACATGTAGAACATTTATTTCAACTAGTATTGCATGCCTGTTCCATATACCATACTGCTCAATGAAAGGCAATATTTTGCTCGGATAGCAGATGGAGATGAAGCGGCATTTTCTACTATCTTTTATCATTATACTCCCCGCATCCATCCTTTAATAAAAAAGATCATCCGTTCTGAGCACGTAACCGAAGAAATCATCCAGGATGTGTTTGTAAGTCTTTGGAAGAATCGGGAGAAGCTGGTAGAGATTGATAATTATGCTGCGTATATTTTTACCGTAGCCACTAATATAACATTCAATTACCTGAAGTTCAAGGCCAGGAAAGAAAGACATTTAAACGAAGCCCAGCTGGAATCAGACTTTACCAATAATACCCTCGAAACGATTGACCTTCATGAAACCCGGGAACTGGTAGGCCAGTTGATAAGGCAACTTCCCCCGCAAAAAAAATTGATCTATAAACTAACCAGGGAAGAAGGGCTGAGCCACGTTCAAATAGCACGAAGATTGAATATTTCTAAAAATACTGTCAAGAACCATCTTGTAGAGACGCTCAAATTCCTTCGCGAAAATCTACAAAGATCCGAAACTGCTATTCTTTTATTGATAAACATTCTAATAGAAATCAAT
>JBDSBP010000521.1:0-9846 GCA_039921525.1 Chitinophagaceae bacterium
CGACCTGTGAGGTCTTGAAGACCTCACAGGTCGAACCTCCTTTAGGTATCATTGGGATTTAATAATCAGCAATGATAATACCTCCAAAAGCTATGACCTCTCTTCCGGCGACTTCCAAAATATCTCAATATCATCCGGCGATTCAACACTAACCTTACCCAACGTTTTTACTTTTACCAGTATATTACCATTCATAAAAATATGCAGATTTTGCGATTTTATAAAATCAATGGAAGAAACATCAGAATCGCCATTAACTTGAATATTTTGCAACGATAACGCTGATACGTAAATAGTAAGTTTGGCAGAACTAAACAGCCTGTTAACGTCAATGGTCAGGGTATTATTTTTTAAAGCATGCTTAATTCTTTTTAGATCACTTTCTTTTCCTTCTATAATTATTGTACCAGCGGGTTCATTCGTTAAGATGACGGAAGCTTTCCCGTCAAAACGAATGTTTTGAAAGTTGCCATCAACTTTTAGTTCCTTACGAGCTTTTGGGAAATCGGGAATCCCTCTACCTTCAACAGTCTTAAAAGAAAATAGTAAAAATAAAGAAGGAAGTACAATTTTGACAATGAACGGCTGTAGCTTTTGAATGAGTGCTTTCAATTTGAATAGTTTTTAAATTTTACATTAATTGATCATTACTTTGAGAATTAAACAACACCTTATTTGGTATCGATATGAAATGAGATCCTGGCAAATACAAATCTTCCATTGAAGCCCATTTGTTGAACACGCCTGCTGTAGATAAATCGTCCTAACGACACGTTGCCACTGTGTGTATGTTTATCCTGGTACACATCGAATATATTATTGGAACCTACCGTGAACAGGAAGCTCTTATTAATGTCATAACTAAGAGACAGGTCAGTGACAGTTTTAGGATTAAACTGCTGGTCGAGTGTTTCTCTCTGTCCAGTAAATTCATTAATGGGGAATACTGCCGGATTGCGGGGATTAATAGTGGGATCCAGGTAAATGACTTTACCAAAATAAGCAAACCGTAATAGTATGCCCAGCTTTTTGTGATCATAGTTGATGGTGAAATTCCCCTTTGAACTGGGATTGGCCACTTCCAGTCGGCTCTGATCTTCCCGGTTAAAGTAATTACCAAGCTGGCCCGAGTTGATCAGGCTGTCGGTCGCTTTAATAACTGGCTTTCCATCCGCCCCTTTTTTCACTTCATTTTTAATAAAAGTAGCAGCAATGGTTAACCTAAGTTTATCGGAATTTGAAAAAGCTGTGTGATAGCTTATAACTGCTTCCAGCCCTTTCGCACGGGTATCTATAGCATTGGTAAAGAAGTTTGCGGTAGTGGCGCCGTTGTCTTTTAATAATTGCGTTAAAGTAGCACTTGATCCCCCGGTGAAATTGTTGGTTAGTACAATACGGTTTTTTATATTGATCAAATATCCGTCTACCGTTATATCTAAACCTTTTAATGGCGTGGTGGTAAAACCGGCAGAAAAGTTTTGGGAGGTTTCTTCTTTTAATTTTGGAATCCCCAATATTTCAGCGGGTTTGCTATCATTGGTAAATGTTCCACTTTCAATGGGCACTAAACCGGACGTTGTAGGAACGAATATAGTATTGGTTTTAGCATAATATTTTTGCTGCATGGATGGAGGCCTGAAACCGCTGGAAGAAGCTGCCCTTAGCGTGAAGTGATCATTCACCTTGTACCGAGTGGCCAGTTTATAGTTCAGTGTGCTGCCAAAATCAGAATAGTTTTCGAAACGTAGCGCAAATTCAACCATCCATTGTTTTGTAAAATCCTGTTCCAGGTCAAGATATAAACCAACATTATTGCGGGAATGTTTTTTTGCATAAGCGGGGATAAAACCGGCAAAGACCTGCGCGCCGGAAGCGGCGCCGGAACTGGCATCGTAATTTTTATAAGAGGCTTCTTCCCCTGCATGTTGCGAGTATTGATCAATGCGGAACTCTGCTCCATAGGCTACATTCAATCCTTGCAAAACAGCAAAGTTCTGGGTGAGGTCGGCATTAAGGGTGTTTTGCAAAAAATTTAATCCTCCTGCATTAAATTTTGCCTGGGGGGTTGTTGTTACTGCAAATCGTGTATAGTTGATAGAATTGTCAACCATAAAATCGAAACTGTTTATTCCAAGCGTATTGGAGAAACTGGCATTCCATTTTCCCAGTTTGCCATCAACACCTGCGGAAATAGAATAATCTTTTATATCGGTTTTGATCAGCGGTAAAAAGCCATTTGGGTAAAGGGCCAGTGTTCTGGAGGCAAAGGAAGTAGCGCTCGTAGTTATCGCCGAAGGATACCTGAAAATACCAGCCGCTTCTCCATTCTTCTGGCTGTACCCGCCAAACACTTTTAATTTCCACGTATCACTGAGAGCGTACCCGGCATTTACAATAAATGCCCCGTTGGCAATTTTTGAATTGCCGATACGCATATCGAAGTTGTTCCTCGTTAATCCTCTTGCGTTTAAAATAGAATCATCCCTGTTTACGCCATTTACATTCGCATATGCCGCACCGGTATAAGTACCCGTTCTGTTAGATGAGTTCCTTAGTGAATATTCACCCGTAAGGTTTATAAATCCTTTCTTATTCAGGTTTATTCCATAATTTAACCCGGCCTGGAAAGTTCCTCCATCATGCACACGTACGTCTTCCAGGGAAGCATGGCTTATTTTTCCAATTGCGTAGTTCTTCTGGTAGCTGGTTATATTTTCTCCGAATGATACATGGCCACTTAATATACCGGGGTTCTTTTTTAGCACGATATTAATCACTCCGGCTATGGCATCTGAACCGTATTGGGCCGATGCGCCATCTCTTAATACCTCTATTCGTTCAATGGCGGAAACCGGGATGGTATTAAGATCGGTTCCCACCTGTCCGCGGTTAACCGTTCCGTTTACATTAACTAATGCCGACTGGTGACGCCTTTTGCCATTAATTAATACAAGCACCTGGTCGCTACCCAGGCCCCTTATCTGTGCCGGGTCTACATGGTCCGTTCCATCGGAAACACTTTGTCTGCTCGACTGGAACGAAGGTGCGACATAAGTAAGTAACTGGTTGAGGTCTATCTGCGCCACTTCTTTTGCCATCTTTGCTACCGGTATCACATCAACGGGAACTGGTGTTTGCAGGTGTGTCCTGGATAAATTTCTTGAACCTATAACGCTTATTTCAGCCTGATCCGCCAAAGGTTTCAAAACAATTGTATAATTTGTAGCGGCACCGTCTACTCTTATTGTTTGATTGTGATAGCCAACATAGCTTACAACAATGGATTTCACGCTGTTGTCAATTTTAAGGGTAAAACTTCCATCATTATTACTTGCAACACCGGCGGTGCTTCCGCGCGCTACTATTGAGGCTGATGGTAAAGGTTGGTTTGTGGTCCCATCAAATATTTTTCCGGTGATCGATTTTTGAGATAATACCACAAGAGGCATCATCATGCTCAATAGAATAATAATTTTTCGCATAAATTTTGTTTAAGTAGGGTTTTCAAATGGTACCTGTAGATTTCTAATTTTAAGAATGTAAAAAAATGGTGGTTTCCCCTCCGCTATATCTTAGTATTTTTAAATGAGATCATTTTAACGTAATTATTAAAAGATAAATGTTGCTGAGTATACCAAGGTATAAACATTGAAAGGCGGTTTTATAGAGCTTTTTCCAACCGGTGTTTATCTTTTCCCAATCGGAATGAGGTGATTAGGACTTTAAAAATATATTTTGAAGTCTGTTGCTACCATCGGTAGGTATTCCCATATGAAAGGGGGGATTGGGTTTCCGAAAATTATATGCTGGCTGTTATCCCTTTTGTATGTGTTTAATTGTATCTGCAAATAAGTACCTTTAAAAAACCAAATGATACGCTACTCCCATGATCCTGCGTAATCTGATTATAGCACTGCAATTGTCAATTATTACTCTTGTTATCAGCTACCGCCTGATGGCGCAGGAGTATACTGAAAGTAATTTTATACATTATTCCAAACAGGAGGGATTATCCCATAATATAATTACCGGCATGGGTCAGGATTCAACCGGGTATGTATGGATTTCAACGTATTCGGGATTAAACCGTTTTAATGGAAGTAACTTCACCCAATATCACAGCACCAATGACAGCCTCTCCCTGCCAGAGGAATACCTGAGGGGATCTACCTGGCTCGACAAGCACCGGCTGGCAATTTTTACCGGTGGATTGCATATTGTTAACACACGCACCGGCGAAACACGTAACCTGTTTGTTCCGTACAGCAATAAGCAATACCAGTTTAAATTCAATTGGGTAATATCAGCAAGCAGCAATGCAAAGGGTGATATTTTCCTGCTCACACGTTCTGGTTTCTATCACTTCGACCATAATTACCGGCTGGTATACCGGTTTGATTATTACCCCGCAGAGGAAGTAGCCACGAGTTATTTTTCTTTTGGAAGATATATCCTGGATCTGGACGATCAACGGCTCGCTGTTGTGAGTGACCAGTCGGTTTATTATTATAATGTTGCTAAGAAACAATTTAAAAAGATGGAGCCAGGTGATTGCCCGCTACTAAAGGAAATCCTGGATGACACAAAAACAGCTTATCAATTTTATCAACTGAAGCCCGGAGGTATTATTGCGATGGATTTGAATGGCGATAGCCTTGTTTATTTCAATATAACCAAAAAAAAGCGAACAGCCAGTCCCCTGCCTTTCAACATGGCAAGAGATGAATTCGGTTTTCGCACAGTGATCACAATGGTCAGCGATACCATGTTATGTATAACCGGGCATGTATCCGGGTTTTATAAGATGAGATTTTACCCGGAATCGGGAAAAATGGATTTTTACCCCAAGAAATATTTTCCATTTCACTCTTGCCGTCAACTTTTGCAAGACAAGGATCATAATCTATGGATTGGCACCAATACAGGAGTGTATATCCAGGATAATAGCCGTTCTCATATACAACAGGCATCCATACCTGCCGAACTGGAAACAATGTTTCCCAACATTGTTATAGATGATATTTATACAGTGGGCAACAGGGTGTATGTAGCTATGCGGGGAAACGCCGGCTTATTTGTCTATGATAAGCAAGGGCTTCAATTTCTCCGGCGGGTCAGTTTTGGAAAATTTATGAAGAGTGCAGACAATATATTGTCTATCATCTCCGCTAACGACAACACATTATTGGTAGGTACCAATGGCCCCTTGTTTAAGTTAAATTTGAAAACAGATGAGATAACGGAACTGATGCTGGACAAATGGAACCGGCCTACCGACTGGACAGCAGATTCGTATAAGGATAAAGGAGGAAATGTTTGGATCGCTGCCGGGAACATCTATAAATACGATGCCATAACACAAAAATTTTCAATTATATCAGCTGTCGAAAAACCTCTTGATAAAATAGAATGGCCCATGCTCATCCAGGGCGACATGTCGGGGAATATCTGGCTTGCAGGCCATGGTCTGATACGGTATAATACCAGTTCCCAAACATTTGACCGCCTTATTGATTCATTTCCTTTTATCAAAATTCCTGACAGGCAGGTTAATGCATTTATTGTTGACCAACAAAATAATCTTTGGATTAACAGCAACAACAATGGATTGATCCGGTATGATATTGATAAAAGAACCTTCCGGCAATTTACGCGGGATAACGGGTTGCCGGACAATAATATGACATCCATGATAATTATCGGCAATAAGTTGTGGATGGCAACGTATTCTGGGATTGCCTGTGTTGATACACAAACATTCCAGGTTACCAGTTTTGAAAATGAGGATGGATTTCCCGATTTGCCCATAACAAGCGGTGCCAAATTCTTTTATGATAGTAAGGATTGCAAATTATATATTGGCCTGGGTAACACGATAGTTCGTTTTGATCCTAACATTATTTTTAAGAAAAGCCCGACACCGCATCTGTTTATTGAAAGCCTTACCACAAGTGATCAAAAGAAATTTCTTTTCCCAGGCAAAAATCTAAAAACATCCTGGCGGAACAACGAGATCACCATAACTATTGGTAGTATTAATTTTTTTACGAGTAACAGTCAACGCTTTGCTTACCGGATGGCAAAAGATGATAAAGCCGACTGGCAGCAATTGGGTACTCAAAGCACATTCAGCATTTCTAACCTGTCCCCGGGTTTTTATCGCATACAGGTAAAATTATTCTCCCTCAGCCATCGCTGGCCAGATCAGTTAACAGAATTTAATATCATGATAACGCCGCCTTTTTGGAAAGAAGTATGGTTCATAATACTTGTCATCTTGCTGTTGTTGTTTTTAGCATACCAATTTTTAAAATGGCGAACAGGTAACATTCGTAAAAAAGAACAGCAAAAAACAAACTTTGAAAAGTTAAAAGCAGAGGAGTATAAAAACCAATATGAACTGGAGCAGATCAGTCACTACTTTTCAACTTCCATGGCAGGTATTAAAAATGTAAATGATGTATTATGGGATGTGACAAAAAATCTTATTGGCAGAATGAACTATGAAGACTGTATTATTTATATGTGGAATGAAGAAAAAAGTAAGATGATACAAAAAGCGGCGCATGGCCCTAAAGGGAATCTAAAAGCTATCCATATGCAGACTTTTGATGTGTTACCTGGCCAGGGTTTAGTTGGGCATGTGATTCAAACCAGGGAACCATTGCTTGTTTCCGATACGAGGAAAGATAGTCGTTACAGGGTGGATGATATGATGCGTTTAAGTGAATTATGCGTACCCATTATTCATGATAATGAGCTGATCGGTATTATTGATTCCGAGCACCAGCACGAAAACCATTTCCAGGAAAGGGATCTTAAAATCTTAACTACCATCGCTACCCTTGTGGGGAACAAAATAAAACAGATAGAATCAGAACAAATGCTTGAAGTAAAACAAAAAGAAATTTCTTTTATCAACCAACAACTGGCGGAGGCGCAACTTTCGGCTTTACAGGCGCAAATGAACCCGCATTTTATTTTTAATTGCCTGAACAGCATTAAAGGAATGATATTAGAAAATGAACAACAAAAGGCTTCCAGGTATCTCAGCAAGTTTGCCAATATGATCCGCATAACCCTGAATCAATCAAAGGAAATATTTACAACCCTTTATGAAAATATCGAACATCTTGAAAGTTACCTGGTGATGGAAAAATTACGCTTTGACGATTCTTTTACTTTTAAATGCACGGTAGATGATAACATAGACGTGGAAGAAACGCTTATTCCCACCCTGATGATTCAACCATTGGCAGAGAATGCGATATGGCATGGCCTGATGCACAAAAAGGGTGAAAAAAAACTCACTATTCGGTTTTCCATGCTGGCGGGAACTATAGCCTGCACTATTGAAGATAGTGGTATTGGGATAAACCGCTCTGAAGAGCTAAAGTTATTAAACAAACCACCCTATCAACCCGTAGGACTTAATAACCTGCGCAACCGGATAAAAATATTAAATGAAAAGTATGAGACCGGCTGCAGTCTTGAAATAAAAGATTTAAAGGATTTTGGTAAACATAAAAACGGTACCCGCGCTGTTTTGCGTTTTAATATCATGATTAATAAACCAATTATATGAAAGCCTTCATTGTTGATGATGAACCGGATGGAATACGCACATTAAAAAAATTACTGGAACTAAATTGTCCGGAAGTTGAAATCGTGGCTACCTGTTCCAGTGTAATGGCTGCCAAACAAAAACTGGATGAAATTGAACCGGACGTTGTTTTCCTTGACATCAGGATGCCGGGAAAAAGCGGGTTAGATATGCTGAAAGATTTAGCCAAGAGGAATTTTGAAGTGGTTTTTGTAACGGCGCATAATGAATATATGCAGCAGGCTTTCCAGTTCAGCGCAGTAGATTACCTGATGAAACCAGTGGATGAGGACCGGCTTACAGAGGCAGTGCAGCGAGTAAAGACAAGGTTAAGTCGCGAAAAGAGTTCCACTCAGACTGAAACGCTGATCCATAATATAAACAAAGCCGGGTTTCCCAAGGAGATGCGGCTTTGCCTGCCAACACAAAAAGGATTTACCATCGTAAAACTGGAAGAGATCATTTACTGTGAAGCCCAAAGAAGTTATACTATTTTTCGTCTTATCAATAATAAATCTATCATGATTTCAAAACCTTTGTTTGATTATGACAGGTTATTATCCGACACTACTTTCCTGCGTATACATAAATCTTTTCTTATCAATCTTCTTCATGTAAAAGAATACCTGCGCGGCGAAGGCGGCACCGTGGTGATGACCAATGGAATGGAAATAGAAGTAAGCAGGCGAAAGAAAGAACAGTTTTTAGTGAAGGTGAAAGAGATTTTTAAGTATTAAGGAGTGCGATACCTTTAAATTTGAGTGTAGGAGGCTGCCATGCAGGTTGAAATTCCGGGATTTCGCAAATAAAATGCCTTATACATAACGTATAAGACATTTTATGGGTACACCTCATCCTGTTCTTGTCGCGATTTTGTTAAGGATCGCTGAACCTCCCTCAATTCAACCTGCCTTTATTCAACTTATTTCGCATGTGCTATTATAAAACAAAGATATCCGCAATATCTTCTTTTAGTTCGAGAGTTTTCTATCGGTTATTCTTTTTTCCCCATTGGCAGGAATTATACCGACTAAAGAAATCATTATTTAAACGTTTCTTTAATTCCTTCTGAAATAGCTTGAGACATGCACGATAGCTGCCGATAGCGTTTAAAGAAAAAGCCCATAATTGTTTTTATTATTTTCATGTTGTTGTGGGTATAAATAAACTATTTCGACACGCAAGAAAATGAAAATGCTGTATTTAAAAATCACCAATTACCCAGCGGTATCATTTGATAGATAAATGGTGCTGTAGATTTTATTAAATTAATACATGGGTCTGAACAAAAGGATGTTCAACTTGTAAGAGTGATCGCCTATCTTCCCCTCCGTATTCAAGGACTTGAATACGGAGGGGAAGATAGTACAATCACTCCTGGTTAGTTTTGAGACAACCTTTTTGGTCTGCCCTTACCGATAAAATGTAAAAGCCCACCATAGATAAATTCCCAACAACCAATGGATTATTTTGGCCCCGGAACAATTGAATTCCCTGATAATTTTAGGAATCATGAAAATTAAAGTTCCAGAAATGACCATCTTAGCCAATGTCACTTCACAGGCGGAGAATTTCAACCTCATCTCCATTAAAAGTAATCGCATTACATCTATTGACATCTTGCGAGGTGTTGTAATGATCCTGATGGCGCTTGATCATGTACGTAATTATTTTCATAAAAGCGCTTTCCTGTTCGATCCTACGGATCTGTCCCAAACCAGTGTTGTTATATTCTTTACAAGATGGATAACACATTATTGTGCCCCGGTATTTGTACTGCTGGCAGGTATCTCTGCCAACTTAAATGGTGCCAGGACCAGTCGGAAAGAATTGTCTTTTTTTCTATTTACCAGGGGGTTGTGGTTAGTATTTGCGGAGATGTTTATTGTTACACTCGAGTGGACGTTCAACCCCACATATCCTATTTTTAATTTACAGGTAATCTGGGCCATTGGCGTCGGCATGATGGTTTTGTCGGGATTAATTTATATGAGCACGCGTTATATTCTCCTGACGGGCATTTTACTTATTGTTACTCATAACCTGTTGGATGGGGTGCATGTGCCGGGTACCGGTGTGCCCTCAATTCTCTGGGCAATGTTACATGAACCTAAAGATTTTATAGTGGGCAACTTTACTTTATTTATACACTATCCTGTGCTGCCCTGGATTGGAATAATGGCCGTTGGATATTGCCTGGGGAACTTATACCTCCCAGGCAATGATCCGAAAAAAAGAAAGCG
>JBDSBP010000522.1:0-2728 GCA_039921525.1 Chitinophagaceae bacterium
GTATTTGGGAAGTAAAAAATAAATAAGCATGTAAGTAAAAAACACCAGGGTGAATAAAGCTATCAGCGTATTAGAGATAACAAGGACGAAAAATTTAAAGGCGCCGAGTTCTACCACAGGAGCTGGAGTGGTGGCCGTATTCCAACCGGGATACCAGTAATAAGGAAGAAAATACGTGAACTCAAAGAATATGCATACAACCACCCAAAATATTACATGCCTTTGAATGCGATGTTTAGTATGAAGTGAAAATATAAAATCGTAAGTTCTCACACGTTATTTGTCTTGATGGTTAAATTTAAGCATTAAGTTTGGTGAAACACAGGTTATTATTGCCAAACTCATGAGCACATGCCTTTTTTCGACTGGTGCAGTTTGTCGTCGACAAACGGTGAATAAGTTTTTCAAATGCTCTATGTCTTTTAATAAATGCGGAAAGACGAATTACAAAAAATAATTTATTAAGTCTCAGTAAATTTAGCTGCATAAATATTAAATCAAGGCAAATCTTATTTTATGAGCATGCGAATATTTATCAATGCGGTTTTCGTTTTTTTATCCGTTTCACTTTTACTTCTTTCCTGTCGTAAAGTACCTTTAGTGCTAACACAGAGAAAAACCATCCATGTTGCAGATGTAAATCAATTATATGCTGCCGTCAACGATTCTGCGAATGCAGGTGTTGTTATTATTCTTGCACCGGGTACTTATACTTTAGCTTCAACTAAATTAAATGCGGGACGGCTCGAATTTCAGCAGGACATGGATCTTCAGGGTCAGGAGGGTAATTCCGAACTAGTAATTATTGATGAATCTGCTCTTCCGGTTACATCGTTTGCAATTCCGCCATCATTTAGAACCGGGGGCATCAGAATGGGAAGAGGATCGAATGCAATTTCATGGCTAACAGTAAAGGGAAATCCCAGTTCATCAGCTTTGTCTAATATAGATACAGACCTTACCTGGTCTGGAATCATACGTATAAGGGTATCTCATATAATATCGAAAGAAGGTCAAAATGGACTTGATGTCCGAAATCCTGGTTTCGCAGGTGAAAACCGCGTGATAGAAGCTGACATTGACCATAATGAATTTGTCAATAACAATATTGGAGCATCCCAGGGAATGGAAATACAAAATGCCAACGGTTCAACCGGAAGTATAATTCGTGCTAATCTGAATATCAACTATGTTCATGGTAATAACCTGGGAATGCGTTCTTTTAATACCGCTACAAGTAATGGAAGTATCAAAATCAATTCCACTTCTGACAGGTTTGAAGATAATGGAACCGGCTGTTCGCTAACGGCGGGAGCAAGCACTAGTCAAACAGCTATTGCGAATGACAACATTATAAATTTCCATGCTTTTAAAACGATCTTCCGAAATAACCATGGACCTTCGCTTGATGGAACGCCAGCCGCCGGAATATTTGCTGCCGGAGGTTTTAGCGCTGTGGCGGCAAATAGTACCTCTAACAACAAATTGGAAATAGGCTTGTCCGGCTGCCTTTTTACAGGCAATCAGGGTGTAGATATGAATGCGTTTGGAGCTTACTCTAAAATAACAACACTTGCGGGTAAAAATAATTCGGTCAAAATTTATATTGTAGATGCGCCAGCCAATGTAATAGTACAATCAACAGCAAGTTTACCTGCGGAACCCGGGGCTACTAATGTAGTTAGCGTTTTTAAGTATTAAAAAGAGCTGCAAACATTTTTAAATGTGACAAGACCAATTGTTCATTTAAACTACATGATGATGAAAGTCATAATAAAATTTACCGATTGTATTTTATTCATAGGAATTATAGTCTCTACCTCCTGCAAAAGGCAACTGGTAGACGGCAACATTCAATTACCCGCTGCTAATCAACCACCCGTTGCCAAAACAGGGGCAGATCAAACGATTCTCTTGCCTAAAGACAGTATTCTTTTGGACGGTAGTGCGTCCACTGATCCTGATGGGACAATAACATCTAACCATTGGACAAAAATATCAGGCCCGCTTTCTTATCATATACTTAGACCGGATTCGTCAAAAACTATTGCGAAAACTTTGGCAATAGGTGTCTATAAATTTGAACTGACTATAAAAGATAATGGTGGAATCTCTGCAAAAGATACTATTCAGATTACAGTTGAGAAACCTGCTTCTAACCAGTCTCCTTTTGCGGATGCGGGCCCAGATCAAACGCTTACATTACCACTTGATTCAGCATATCTCGACGGCAGTGCCTCATCCCCAAATGGATGGTCAGCAGCACTATCTAAATTTGTGTGGAGCAGCATTAGCGGTCCTTCTCAATCTTCAATTGGCCCTGTTACATCTTTACCCGGCGCACCGGGCTTTATTCCCGTTTCAGTTATTGCAAAAAAATTAGTACCTGGAACTTATTTATTTAGATTGCAAATAACAAATTCATCAGGTGAAGATGCTGATACAGTTCAGGTAGATGTCGTAAATGATCCACTGGCTAAAAATACCGTTACTTATCATAATTTAATATGGCAGGTTGGAGATGTGTATGGCTTGGCAGAACTTGACAACTTTCTAAACACGTCGCTCAGATCGGATATCTTTTACAGTTATAGTTCAATAAAACCGCTTCAAGTATTCTTAAATTTCGACACTGCATCCTCATGGATTTCGGTGCCCTACAAAGTCGGTGGCCTATATTATGATGGGAATGGCGAATACTTATGGGTCATAAATTATCCTAATTATC
>JBDSBP010000523.1:0-3494 GCA_039921525.1 Chitinophagaceae bacterium
TCACACTTACTTCACCTCTTCAAACTCCGCATCAGTCACTGCATCGGCATTACCTTCCGCCGATTGCTGAGGACCACCCTGGCTTCCATTACCAGCTGAACCACCACCTTCTCCAGGTTGACCACCCGGCTGCTGCGTTGCTTTATACATATCTTCACTGGCAGCTGCCCACGCAGTGTTCATTTCAGTAACTGCAGTATCGATTGATGGAATATTCTGTGATTTATGAGCTTCCTTCAATTTACTCAAGGCTGATTCTATTGGCGTTTTTTTATCAGCAGGGATCTTATCGCCATATTCCTTCAACTGTTTCTCAGTTTGGAAAACAAGGCTGTCGGCCTGGTTGATCTTTTCTACCTTTTCCTTGGCTTCCTTATCAGTGGCTTCATTAGCCTTAGCCTCGTCTTTCATTTTTTCTATTTCTTCCTTGGTCAAACCACTACCTGCTTCAATACGGATATTCTGTGATTTACCGGTACCCTTATCTTTCGCAGTAACATGTAAGATGCCGTTTGCATCAATATCAAATATTACTTCAATTTGCGGTACGCCTCTTGGTGCCGGCGGAATACCATCCAGATTAAACATTCCGAGGCTCTTATTCTGATTGGCCATAGGACGTTCACCCTGAATTACATGGATCTGCACACCTGGCTGATTGTCGGAAGCAGTAGAAAAAGATTCAGATTTCTTTGTTGGAATAGTGGTGTTGGAGTCTATCAAACGTGTCATCACACCACCCATTGTTTCAATACCCAGACTAAGCGGGGTAACATCCAATAGCAATACATCTTTCACTTCACCGGTCATCACCGCACCCTGGATAGCTGCTCCAATAGCCACAACCTCATCGGGGTTTACACTCCTGTTCGGTTTTCTTGCAAAAAATTTTTCTACAATTTCCTGCACTTTAGGAATACGGGTGGAACCACCCACCAAAATCACTTCGTTAATCTGTGATACCGTCATGCCAGCATCTTTAAATGCCTGTTCACAAGGTTTCAAACAACGTTGAAATAAATTATCAGAAAGTTGTTCAAATTTCGCGCGGGTCAGCTTCTTTACAAGGTGTTTAGGTACACCATCAATTGCTGTTACGTATGGCAGGTTAATCTCTGTTTCAGAAGAAGAAGATAATTCTACTTTTGCTTTTTCAGAAGCTTCCTTCAAACGTTGTAACGCCATCGGATCTTTACGAAGATCTACATTTTCTTCTTTCTTGAATTCTTCTGCCAGCCAATCCATTATCACTTTATCAAAATCATCACCGCCCAGGTGGGTATCACCGTTAGTAGATTTCACTTCAAAAACTCCATCTCCCAATTCAAGGATAGAAATATCGAAAGTACCACCACCGAGGTCGAAAACAGCTATTTTCTGGTCTTTACCACCTTTATCCAAACCGTAAGCAAGGGCTGCTGCAGTAGGTTCGTTAACTATACGCCTTACTGTAAGGCCTGCAATTTCACCAGCTTCTTTCGTAGCCTGGCGCTGAGCGTCATTAAAATAAGCGGGTACAGTAATTACTGCTTCGGTAACTTCCTGTCCAAGATAATCTTCCGCTGTTTTTTTCATCTTCTGCAGTATCATCGCAGAAATTTCCTGTGGAGTATATAATCTACCATCTATGTCAATACGTACGGTATTATTGTCACCTTTTGCAACTTTATAACTCCAGTGACTGATTTCTTCTGTTACTTCGTCGTACCTGCGCCCCATAAACCTCTTAACCGAACTTATAGTGTTATGCGGGTTGGTTATTGCCTGGCGCTTGGCCGGGTCACCCACTTTACGTTCACCGTTTTTTAAGAAAGCCACTACAGACGGGGTTGTACGGCGACCCTCGTCATTTGCTATTACAACAGGTTCATTACCTTCCATTACTGAAACGCAACTGTTTGTTGTTCCCAGGTCAATACCTATAATTTTTCCCATATTGTGAAGAATTTAATGTCTTTTGATTGGCAATCATTATGCCATTGAGGTAGGAGGTGCAATAATGGCAGGAAGTATGAGAATGAACTTGACAATGGCGAAAAATATACCACATATGCCTAAAAGCCGGAAGATTCAGACTTTTTAAAGGTAAAATACCTTTGCGTAACATAACTGAAACTTACCACAATAAACGTGGTAAGAATTTTAGCAACCGTAGGAAAAATATTAAATTGTTCCACGAATAATTTGATGAACACATAATTTAATACGATACAGATTACTACCAACAGCAAGTATCTGAACAACTGTACACTGCCGCGCAAGGTAGAACCGGTGAATACCACATTCCTGTTTAAGTAAAAACCGGTAGGAAAACTGATCAAAAAAGACATTATAAAAGCCATTACATGCGGTTTAAAGGCCAGGGGTCCCAGGAAAACCACCTCTTTATGCAGTATGAAATTGTAGCTGATAAAATAGATCAGAATATCAAGAAAAGTGTTCGTGCCACCACAAACTATGTATCGAAAGGTCTGCAGGTTCAAAAACTTCCTGAATGGCGGATAAAAAAAATCAATAAGGGAAGTAACCCTGTTCGTCATGCGCGATTCTTCTTTTTGTGGATGCGAAGGTAAATATAAGTTGCAAGCATTAATACGGGGTACTGGTAAGCTCCTATTTTTTTCTACTGGTTAACAAAAGATTTATAAATGAAAAATACCCAAAAGTGGGTATTTTTTTTCAGGTGCTTTTGATGTAGCTTTATTATTTAATATATATACCTCTTCTATATAACCCTTAAACCAACGCAAAGGTCGCTTTATTAAGCGGCCTTTTTTCTTAAACAGTTATTGTTACCGGTAGCGTTACCTGGATAAGTTCTGCGGTTATTCAATAATATGACGCAAATAAAGTGTGAATCACTATAAATCAATTGATAAGATTGTTACAAAAGATTAAATGCCTTCCTTTCACTTATTTTTGCAAAATTAAAAATACGCAATGGCCATATCTCACTTGATTAAGGAAGCGGTAATAAAAAGCCTGGATGAGTTATATCAGCAATCATTCTCTGATAAAGATTTCCAGATAAATCAAACAAAACCTGAATTTGAAGGCGATTATACCGTCGTACTTTTCTCCCTGGTCAAAAAACTAAGAAAGTCACCAGAGGTTTTGGGTAACGAGCTGGGAACCTCGCTGCTGGAAAAATTCCCGCTATTTTTCTCCGGCTTCAATATAATTAAAGGATTTCTAAACCTGGTGGTTTCCGATGTGTATTGGCTAAATATTCTGAATGATCAGTTCGATAATCCCAATTTTGGCAAGGCGGTTAATAAGACCCAGAAAGTTGTGGTAGAATATTCCTCCCCCAATACAAATAAACCTTTGCACCTTGGGCATTTACGTAATAATTTCCTGGGCTGGAGCATGTCAGAAATCTTCAAAGCAAACGGATATGATATTATAAAAACCTGCATCGTTAACGACAGGGGCATCCACATCTGTAAAAGCATGCTCGCCTGGCAATTATTTGCTGATGGCGCCACCCCGCT
>JBDSBP010000524.1:0-17383 GCA_039921525.1 Chitinophagaceae bacterium
CCGCCCTCCCCGGTGTTTCCGTGCAGGTGAAAGGATCATTAACATCATCCCAAACAGATAATAGCGGTAATTTTGTTATTTCAGCATCCCCTACCTCCACGCTGGTCTTTAGTGGAGTAGGCTTCACCACCAGGGAAATTAAAGTGAATAACAGTATGACTCTTGATGTGGCTTTAGTTACCAGTTCAACAGAACTGGGTGAGGTGGTTGTAGTGGGTTATGGAACACAAAGACGCAAGGACCTCACTGGCTCCGTTAGTTCCGTAACGGCGGCACAAATTGAAAAAGTGCCTGTTAATACGGTAGACCAGGCACTCCAGGGTCGGGCCGCAGGTGTGCAGGTAGTTAACAATGATGGCAAACCCGGTGGCGGTGTCTCCGTTCAGATCAGGGGTGTAGGTAGCCTTGCTGCTAATGGTAATAATCCCTTATACGTGGTGGATGGTTACCCGATAAGCGGGGGACTTAATAATATAAACCCGAGTGATATCGCTACGATTGATGTATTAAAAGATGCTTCAGCAGCATCAATTTATGGTGTGAGGGCGGCAAACGGTGTAGTTATCATTACCACCAAACGGGGCAGGAGAGATGGCTTACAAGTTTCTATTGATGCTACGAACTCGTTTCAATCCAAACCGAAAACATACCATGTGCTGAATGCACAGGAATTTTCGGCGATGGTGAAAGAAGTGACCTTAGACCCAACACAGGGAAGTTTTACTCCATTGCCGGAGTGGAGTACGCCGGCATCGCTATCTACGATCGACTGGCAGGATGCGCTTTACCGTACCGGCTTAAAGCAAAACTATAACCTCGGTGTCAGGGGGGGAAATGATAAAATACAGGCAGCTTTTTCATTGGGGTACAATGATCACAAAGGAATCGTTGAGGCATCATATTTCAAAAGGTATAACCTGAGTCTGAATATCGACTACACAATCAGCAAATGGCTGAAATCGTCCACCAGCGCCAAATACGCCCGGCAGGATCAAAATACCCCTTTCGGAACGGGTGGGTTACAGCAGCTCACGGAGCTGATTCCTACTATCACAGGAAATAAAAAAACCAACCAGATAAAAGACGGGGCAGGTAACTATGGATTTTATAACCCGATCAACATCTATACCAAAAGTTGGGGCAACCCTTTGTATGATATTCAATCGCGTGACTATGTAAATCTGAATAATTATTTGCTGGCTAATTCTTCCCTGGAAGCCACAATCATCAAAGGACTTAGAATTAAAACAAATTTCGGGGTAAATATCAGTGACTATTCAGGTTATTATTTTCAGCCGGAAGATCGCCGCTGGGATGAACAATATGGATTGGGCGGAGCAAACCAGGATGCATTGTATTCTCAAAGCGCCAATAATACGTTCGAATGGTTGTGGGAAAACACTATTGCATATACCAGGGCATTTGGCGAGCACAATATTGACGTCGTAGCCGGCGTCTCGGCTCAAAAAAACACTTACCGTTTTATCACCGCCCAGGGAAACAAGCAAATAAATAATGCCCTGCGGGATATCGCCCAGGTTCAAAACCTCACCGCTACCGGTAGCCAGACTATAAATACGCTGGCTTCGCAGTTTGCCCGGTTAAATTACCGCTTTGCGGATAAATATTATATAACGGGTACCGTTAGAAGAGACGGTGTTTCCAAGTTCGCTCCCGGCAAAGAATATGGCGTATTTCCATCGGCATCGGTGGCCTGGAGAGTAAAGGGAGAGCGTTTTATGGAAACGGTTGATTGGTTATATGACCTTAAGCTTAGAGCTGGCTACGGCGTAATGGGCAACCAGGCACCCATCAGTCCATTTCAATGGCAAAACCTGTTTTCAACGGGTGGCCCCGGTAGCAGTGCTACCAATTTCGGCTACACCTTCAATAATATTTACCAGCCCGGCCTGGCACCTGTACAACCTGCAAACCCTGACCTGAAATGGGAAACAGATTATACCACTAATGTTGGCCTGGATGCCTCTTTCTTAAAGGGTGTTCTGACCTTGAGTATAGATTATTATAACAGGAGATCGGAAGACTTCCTTTTAAATATCCCGATATCATCCCAGGCGGGTATCGGTGTAGTAAGGGATGGTACGCTGTATACAGCTCAGAATGTAGGTGATATTGAAAATAAAGGAGTTGAAATTGCCGTGAATTATAATGGTACCGGCAAGGATTTCAATTACGGTATCGGCTTAACTTTTACAACCGTTAATAACAAGCTGTTGAGCATCAATAAAAGTCTTACGTTTATAGATAACCTTGTAGTGGTATCCGGTCTGAACGCAAATAGCTGGAACCAGTTCAGCCGGACAAACATCGGAAGGCCAATTGGTGATTTTTTCGGTTATCAGTCTTTGGGTATTTTCCAGTCGAAAGCGCAGATTGACGCGCTAAATAGCACCGCAAAAGCAAAAGATCCCGCGAACCCGTTTTATCAAAAGAGTACAACAGCACCCGGGGACCGTTATTTTGCCGACATCAATGGCGATGGCCGGGTAGATGTGAAGGACAGGACGAGTTTAGGAATGCCCCTGCCTAAATTTTATGCGGGTTTGAACCTGGATGGGTCTTATAAGAGATTTGACGTCAACATTTATTTCTACGCTTCTTATGGGAACAAAATTTTTAATTACCAGGCCAGGATGCTGGAAAGCTTCCAGGCTCCCGGGTTTGTGGGTGTACAAAACGTAGGGTATGAGTATTTCAAAAATCATTGGACTCCTTCCAATCCTTCAAACAGATATACCAGGTTCACTTATAATGATGACGTAATAGCTAGTAACGTACCATCCAGCCAGTATGTGGAAGATGGAAGTTACCTGCGGTTAAAAAATCTACAGATCGGGTATACCATACCCGCGCATCCCATGGGATCTATCAGTATTCCAAAAATAAGAGTGTATGCATCCGGCCAAAACCTGTTTACTATTACAAAATATTCCGGTCTTGACCCAGAGATCGGTTTATCAAATGGCAGTGCCACGGCATCCGGTATTGATGCAGGAAGTTACCCGCTATCCAGGTATTACACCATTGGTTTAAACGTAATTTTTTAAAAAGAAAGACAAAAGACAGTAAGATGACTAAAAATATTTTAAAAATTGCCGTTGTGTTGCTCTTCCTGGTTCCGTTGGCTTGCAAAAAGAATTTCCTTCAGCAACAGAATTATACCCAACTTACCCGGGAGTCGTACTTTACAAAAGCTTCTGATGCCGTTGCCCTCGTCAATTCCATTTACGATACTTATCAAAATGCCGATCTTTTAAAGAAGTCACTTTGGTATTATGCAAATTTTCAGAC
The DNA here is from genome assembly GCA_039921525.1 of Chitinophagaceae bacterium. GTDB lineage: Bacteria > Bacteroidota > Bacteroidia > Chitinophagales > Chitinophagaceae > JADCRZ01. The sequence continues at coordinate 3,313 of JBDSBP010000524.1, forward strand.
ACATGATTTCTTTAACTGGGGAAACGACCGGTTTTATAATTACTATGATATCCAGACAAATTTCGGCCCGATGCGGGTTTTCTGGCAACGTTCCTACGTAGGTATTGCAAGGGCGAATACCGCCATTGAAATTATCCCCGAAATGAAGAAAAGTGGTATTCTTACCGCAGCCTTGGGTGATCGCCTACTGGGCGAGGCTTATTTCTTACGAGGGTTAACCTATTATTATATGGCAGGAAGTTTTGGAGGGGTGCCTTTGGAAACAAGTTCCGTTACAGCCGGTTTAGCGCCCCGCGCATCGCAGGATTCTGTGTTCCAGCTCGTAGTGGCCGACATGCAACAGGCAAGCGCTCTCTTACCATGGAAAGAAGACTACCCGGCCGCTGAACTGGGAAGGGCAAGCAAGGGCGCCGCGCTGGCCTACCAGGGCGCTGCACGCATGTGGATAAAAGATTACGCAGGGGCTCTCGCCAATTTTAACCTGGTGGAAGGGAAGTACATATTGCTTCCGAATTTTGCCGACGTTAATGAATTCAGCAAGGAGAATAACGCCGAATCCATTTTTGAGGTTCAGTTCGCAGTGAACGGAACGCAAAGCTGGGGTGCGGGTAACGAAGTAGCCTGGATATCAGATTTTAGCTGGCCGGAGGAAGTATCCAACTTTGGGTATGATTATGGAAACCCGGGGCTTTATCTTTCTTATCAACCGGGCGACAAACGTAAACTTTTAACAATAATAGGACCTGGGGATTCAAGTGTGAGCCCGGATATCATGGGCAGGGGGGGCATCAGATCTTACCCGCTGGTGAAATCGGGCTTTATCAACAGTAATGCGGCAACAAAACTTAAATATACCGGTGATGATGGTAAAATTATTAATACGGTCGGAACCAAATCCAACCCCTGGTACGGATCGGATGGAGATGGTTTGCGGACCGGATATTATTGTGCTAAAATGTGGAGGGATCCTACGCTCGATGCTAATTCCGGCGCCAGTACCATTTTTGGCGCTCAAAACCAGATACTCATGCGTTATGCGGAGGTTTTATTAAGCAAAGCTGAATGCCAGGTAAGAACAGGAGATGTAAACGGTGCGGCAGCAACATTGAAAAGGGTCCGTGACCGCGCTTGGGGCGGCACGGCGCCAGCGGTAATGCAGGATGGCGCCAGGTACGATGGTACCGCGGCAGCGCCTATCACGGATCCCTTGCAAATGGTATTCAGTGAATACCGGCATGAACTTACTGGTGAATACTCCGTATTTTATAATTTGCGCAGAGCCGGCATTGCCAGTGCATTTATCAAAGCCGCTTATGGCACGCAGGACAATAATACCAACATGATCGCTAACCCGGCAAAAAGTATGAGAGACGACGATCCCGATAACGGCGGAAAATTACATGGTTTATACAACACCTCGATGACACCCGGAAAAGAATTATATCCCATACCAGAACTGGAAAGAGGGCTTAACCCAAACCTGACACAAAACCCGGGATATTGATTGATTAGCTATGGGCTATGGGCTATCAGCTATCGGCTATCAGCTAAGGAAACTATATTTTCAGGTAAAGAAATAATGGTAAATTAAGGTCGATGGCTGATAGCTGATAGCCGATAGCTGGTATCCGACTGCTGATATCTGATAGCCCACAGCTGTTATCTGACAGCCAACGCCATCATATGAACCGTTATCGAAAACTATTTATTTATATAACATTGTGCAGCTTGTTGGCATGCAACAATAAGCCTGCTGCACTTTTCGTTGCAATCCCTTCCTCCAAATCCGGGATTGAATTCAACAATAAAATAGTGGAATCCGATTCCATCAATCCATTGGATGTCGTAAACATTTATAACGGTGGGGGAGTAGGGATAGGAGATTTTAATAATGATGGGTTACAGGATATTTATTTGACAGGTAACCAGGTGGCGAGCAGGTTATATTTAAATAAGGGTGGCCTGAAATTCCAGGATATTACCGAAAAGGCTGGCGTGGAAGGTTTGAATAGATGGGCCAGGGGAGTAGCAGTTATCGATATCAACAATGATGGCCTCTCTGACATATATATTTGTAATACGATTGATCGAGATTCTTTAGCCAGGCGAAATATTTTATATATTAACCAGGGTGCCGACAAAAACGGAATACCCCGGTTTACAAATATGGCCGCAGCCTACGGGCTTGAATTAAATCTCCAATCAACCATGGCCAATTTTTTCGACTATGATAATGATGGAGACCTGGATATGTACTTAACGGTGAATAATGCAAATTCTTCCAAAAACCCCTCAACCTTTCGCCAGTATATTAAGCCGGAAAACATGGCAAGTGTGGGCAAACTGTATCGAAATAACTGGGACACGATAAAGGGTCATCCCTTTTTTACAGATGTTTCGGCACAGGCAAATATTACGCACAGTGGCTTTGGACACGCTACCACTATTTGTGACCTGAACCTCGATGGATGGAAAGACATTTATGTATGCAATGATTTTATATCAAGTAACATTCTCTATATAAATAACCACAACGGCACATTTACTGACCGGTCAAAAGACTATTTTAAACACACCTCTTTTAATGCAATGGGCCAGGATATTATTGATATCAATAACGACGGGCTAGCAGATGTTTTTGAACTCGATATGAGCCCCAACGATAACTACCGAAGGAAAATGATGCTGAATGCAAATAGCTATGTTACTTTTCAAAACTTCACGATGTATGGCTATCAATTCCAATATGTGCGCAACACCTTGCAACTTAACCGCGGGCCAAGGTTGTTGGAAAATGATTCTGTCGGCGCACCGGTATTTAGCGAGACAGGTTTTATGAGCGGAGTTGCGCAAACCGACTGGAGCTGGGCGCCGTTAATTTCAGATTTTGATAATGACTCCTACAGGGATATCGTTGTCACCAACGGCTTTCCCAAAGATGTTACCGATCATGATTTCATTGCCTACCGTGAAAAAAGTTTCGCCAGGGTTCCCACCATGGAAATCCTTAAAAAAATCCCTGAAATTAAATTGCATAATTATGCATTTAAAAACCAGGATGGCCTCCTCTTTAAAGACGTCACAGCAGGTTGGGGCCTTTCTAAACCCAGCTTTTCCAATGGCGCCGCCTATGCCGATCTTGATAATGACGGCGACCTGGATATGGTCATAAATAATATTAACGATGAAGCTTCCCTATATGAAAATACGGCAAGAAACACTGATAGCCTTTCTTCCAACTTTCTGCAAATTTCCTTCGAAGGAGGAAAAAGCAACAGGGGAGGTTTGGGTACCTGGGTTTCAGTTTATTATGACAAGGATAAAAAGCAGGTGTTTGAAAACACCCCCTATCGTGGTTATATATCCACCGATCAAAATATGGCGCACTTCGGACTGGGTAAAAATACAATGGTTGATTCTGTAGTGATCAAATGGCCTAACGCCAAGGTTCAGGTGCTAAAAAATATAAAGGCCAATCAATTTATAACAGCTAAAATTACTGATGCCACGTTGGATTCTATCAAGCTGCCGCCATTACTAACTGCCCCCGCGTTGTTCAGGGAGGTAACAACGGCTATGGGACTTAATTACAGGCACCGGGATGTTGACTTTATTGATTTTAACATCCAGACAACCTTGCCGCATAAGCTGTCTGAATTTTGTCCTGCACTGGCTGTGGGGGATATTGATGCAAATGGCTTTGACGACATCATAGTAGGTGGGAATGAAAGTTACAAGGGCCAGGTATTTTTACAGCAGGCAAATGGCAAATTTTTGCAAAAAGAACTTTTCAAAAGCGATACCATCTTAACTCATTTCAAAGATGGCGGATTGTTGCTGTTCGACGCAAACGGTGATGGTATCCTGGATCTGTATGCCGTAAGCGGGGGTTATCAATATAAGCCCGATAATAATAATTATAAAGATCGATTATACCTCAACGATGGAAAAGGAAATTTCTCTTTAACGGCCGACGCGTTACCTGGAAACACTACCAGTAAACTTTGTGTAAGAGCACTGGACTATAACAATGATGGCAAAATTGACCTGTTTGTTTCTGGCCGAGTTAGTCCCTGGCATTATCCTAAACCCGTAAGCAGTGTTATTTATAGAAACGATACCGAAAAGGGGAAGACAAAGTTTACTGATGTAACGCAGGAGGTGGCGCCTGGCTTAAAAGATATTGGAATGGTATGCGATGCCCTGGTTACGGATTTTGATAATGACCAGCAGTTTGATTTAATACTGGCAGGCGAATGGATGCCCATTACATTTTTTAAAAATGTAGCCGGCCAATTCAAGAATGTCACGGATAGTTCGGGCATTGCCAACGAGTTTGGCTGGTGGAATTCCATCCAGGCGGGTGATTTCAGGCACACAGGCAGAACCGATTATATTATCGGCAACGTAGGACTAAACACGTTGTATAAAGCAACCAAAGAATACCCGGTTTTTATTACCGCAAAAGATTTTGATAATTTTGGTGGTTATGAAGCCATCCCATCGTTGTATTTACCCGACCAGGATGGACAATTGAAAGAGTTTCCTGTACATGGCCGGGATGATATCATTGATAAACTTCCTGGTTTGAAGAAGCGTTTCAATGACTATCATTCTTTCGCAATATCCCCTATGGATAAAATATTTACTGATGACCAGCTAAAAGGAGCGCAACGATTGAAGGTCAATAATTCGCAGTCCTGCTATTTGAGGAATGAAGGAAACGGAAAATTTACAATGATCCCTTTACCGCAGTTGGCGCAGGTATCCGTTTTGAACGGGATGGTTACCGATGATTTCGATGGGGATGGCAACCTTGATGTGCTTATTAATGGAAACGATTACGGAACGGAGGTTTCTGTCGGGAGATATGACGCGTTAAATGGCCTGTTATTAAAAGGCGATGGAAAGGGAAATTTCATTCCCCTATCCATACTTCAAAGTGGTATTTATATCCCGGGTAATGGAAAGGCGCTGGTGAAGTTTTTAAGCACCTCCGGTAAATATGAAGTAGCCGCGAGCCAAAACCAGGACGTATTAAAAGTTTTCGAATTAAGAGCCCAGGTAAGCACCATTAAATTAAAACCCGGTGACCTTTATGGATTGATAACGTACAAGGATGGACGAATAGAAAAAAGGGAGTGCTATTATGGAAGCTCCTTTCTTTCTCAATCCGGGCGTTTTTTGATGGTGCCGGGGTATGTAAAAAACGTTACTATAATTAATAACAAAGAAGGGAAGCGAGTGCTTAATTTTTGATCGTAGGTTTTTGGAATAGTAATTGTTTTATTATAGTTAATAAGTGTCTGCATTGAAACACTGTAGTTAGCTTTAGATCTTATTTCACAAAGTATACAGTTTTGCGTTTATTTTGATAAAGTGTTACAGTCATTAAGAACACGTCAAACATAATTTTCCGAACGACTTTCTTTTCTAGCAATATCCTTTACAATTTTCTCTGCATCTGAGGCAATCTCCCGGATATGTCCTGTGGGACTAACCCAAAAACCACAGAAGTACAAACCATCTTTACCAAAATACTTTTGTTTGTTAACGCAAAACTTTAAATCATCAAAACGGTTTTTGTCAACGGCAATGATTTCGACATTATCCCTGTTAAACCCAATGCAGGCGACAATTACATCAAAGTTTTCTTTCTCCCCCCGGTAAAATGAACGAAATTTCCTTCGATATGATCAATGCCTCCGTGAACCTTTATATGACCCTTGCGGATATGCTTTACAGTGCCTATGTCTAATACGGGGATATTCCGGTCTTTTTTAATTTCCTCAAATGGGCCGTAGGATTTTTTTTTCAACCCCAGTTTTCTAATATCACCAATAATCAATTGCATTAATGGGGCATTAATTGTGTAGGCAACTCGGGGCGGAAGGTGGCTCATAATTAAACTAAGTTCCAATATGGGAATACCTGCAACGTCACGAGGAATGATATTCACAGGAGAGCGAACGGACATGGAAGGAGTTGCTCCCTGTTCGTATAAGTCAATTGCGATTTCACAGGCTGAGTTTCCAAAGCCGACTACCAATACCTTTTGTCCTTTAAAATCTTTACCGGTTTTGTATCCGCTACTGTGCATAAGCCTGCCTGAATACGTTTCCATTCCTTCAAAGTAAACAGGTTTAGGTTTGCCAAAATCGCCGGTGGCCATCACCTGGTACTTTGATTGGAATATTTCGTTGTTTGTTTCAGTAAGCCAATAATCGCCATCTCTCCGTATCGCTTTTGCCTCCATGTTGAAAACTGGATGAATGTTGAATGTTCTTTGATAATCTTCTAAATACTCTACCACTTGTTGGCGTGCAGGATAGCGTGGTACGTTTTTTTCAAATTTTTTATAGGGCAAACTGGAAAGTCTTTTGTTGGTATGCAGGTGCAGTCGGTCATAATGATTGCGCCACGGCAACGCAATTTGGGAGTTCTTTTCGATAACGAGGTATTCGATACCCTGCTTTTGTAAAGAGGCGGCCAAAGCCAAGCCCGATACGCTTGCACCAATGACAAGCGCTTCTGTTTTTTTCATAAAAAGTGTTTAAGAGAATAATGAAAGTGACGCACAACGATCTAGTATTTGCGAATGAAGGGAATTCATTGCCGGTCCTACCCGGAACCGATGATAAATTGAAAATGTAAAGTACGAGTTCAGCGACTGATGCTCAACAATTAAAGTTCAGCCCGAACAACCTGCAATCACTTTGCCGATGCACAAGTTTCAATGTCCAGACCTTACTTTTGTCAATGCTTTGATGGCTCGATTAGTTTCAAGCAAAAAGCTCAATAAATTCCCGAACTATATTGAATTTTTGAGTTCCAAGATTTTTGCATTTTTTTGATATTTCCATTTTAAGTTCAGAATAGTTTTTGTGATAAAATTCAGAAACCTTAACAATTTTGTGTCCACTCTTGATGAGGTACAGATATTCAAAGTCTTTATACTCTGAGGGCAGGATAGATGTTTTAAAACCATCTATTTCTGAAAAGTAAAACACTTTGGAAATGCCTAAACCCTGGAAATTTTTTACACTAATTTTATCGTTCTCAATTGATATTTTCAAGATCTTTGTTCTCAACTCTCCCCATACGAGCCAAACGAAAATAAAAATAACAGGTAATGAAATTAACACTAACGGAAGAAGGGAGTCGGAACTAATGTCTACATAGAATTTTAAAATAGCTATAACTAAAAGCACGAGCAAAAATAAACTGAAATTGAAAGTCATCAAAGTCCAGCGTTTAAATTTCGAATAAATCATAAATATTTTTAATTATTTCAGCCAATATCAATCTTAGAACAAATTAAATAGATGTTTTTATATTCGCTTAACCGGCTATGCTTCCCCATTGCTATAGAATATTATCGTTGGTTCGCTTCAATCAATTCAATAGCTCTTTCTACTCCTTTTTCTTGCTTAATTTTCTCTGCTATTTCCATACTATTTTTGTAGAGTGTTTCTGTTGATAATAATGTCTTTGCATTTTCAATTAAAAGTTTTTCCGTCATTTTTTTGAGCGCGACCGGCTTTAATGCAATTCCTTTTTTGAAGCCAATGTTTCCCCAAAAATATTGGTCGCCGAGTGGGTATAATACTGGGCAAGTGAAAAATGGTTTTCCTGCAATCAGGCAAGCTGAAATGGTGCCAATTCCACCGTGAATGATTACTGCTTTTACGTAAGGAAATAGTTTGTCGTAAGGTGCAGATTTTATCACTTTGATATTAGGGTTATTATCTAATTGTCTTGTGTCGTTAAACCCCCAACCTTTAACCACAATTACTCGTGTGTTAAGTTCATTAGAGAGTCTTTCTATTGCATTTGGCAAATCCATTTTAGTTTCAAATGTCATACTTCCAAAAGTTATCAAAAGGGGCGGTGTGCCAATATTTATAAAATTGATCAGGTCTTCTTGTAACCCTGTTGATGATGGTGTTGTCCAAAATCCAGTGAAATGAGTGTTTGCAGAATAGTCTTTAGGCTTGGTAAGGTAGTATTCGCTAATTCCGTAAATGGAGGGAAGCGTCGGTTTTTTAAATTTAAGTGGAAGTCCTTCGTCTTTTCTAAATTCATTTACGGGTTTCATCATCATACTTATTCCAAGGTCTGATAGTTTGTAGCTCAGTCCATTTAGGAATGAAGGTATTGGCAAAGCGCTAAAAACCGGGTTGATAAATTCCGTTGTATATTCGATTGCTGGAATAACATTAGCTCTTATCATTTTATCTGGAAACTGGTCTGCAAAATAGTCGCCCATTGTTTTAACGTGAAAAATTACCCTTTCACTTTCTTTGGACAGCTTATAAAAAACTTTCATTGAATTGTAAATCATTGGATACACCCAAATATTTAAATTCTTTTTAGCCCTAAAAGGATTTCTCATCATTTTCTTTCCCTCAGCCGAGTTCATAAATTCCTGGAAGTCCGCTTCTATTGGAAGAAAGTCTATCTTATATGATTTTACAAGTGCTTCAAAGTTTTTTGCTGTTGAAAGCGTTACCTGATGTCCCCGATTTTTTAATGCCTGTCCTAAAATTGCAAAGGGTTGAACGTCGCCTTGTGTTCCCATTGTCAAAATTGCTATTTTCATATTTTGTCTGTATTGCTGTTTGTGTTCTGCTATGCTTGCCTATAACGTTCGAGGCTTGGTGTAGTGGGGAATTGACCAACTGTTTATGTCAAGCCCAAATGCACAAAAGCCTTATTTGTTATTGGCTGGCGTTTTTCTTCATTCTGCAATTTTAATTACTACGTTGCCAGTTTTTTGACCGGATTCAACATACTTATATGCTTCTACAATTTGTTCCAATTTATAATGTCTGTCAATTACCGGTCTAAATGCTCCTTTTTCAACGAGATTTTTTAAGAATACAACATCCCCTTTATTAATTGTTGGGATTGGGAATAACACTTTCTTACCACCCCAAATTGGTGTTGTAAGTGCAAAAAACACATTCTCTGCATTCTTGCCTAGTTCTGTCGAAATATATATTCCTTTTTTGTTTAGTAATGGTTTACAGGTTCCAAATGAAGTTTTACCCACTGCATCAAATATAAAATCAAATCGGTTCCCTGTTGTTGTAAAATCTTCCGTTTGATAATCAATTACAATATCTGCTCCAAGAGATTTAACGAGTTCTACATTTTTTGTATTGCATACAGCCGTAACATTTGCCTCAAAGAATTTTAATAATTGCACAGCAGCGGAACCAATAGCACCAGTAGCACCATAAACCAAAACATTTTGTCCACTTGTTACTTTTGCAGCTCTGATATTACAAAGTGCATAATGAGCGCCTTCTGTAATTGCAGCAGCTTCTTCGAAATTTAAGTTACCTGGTAAAATTGTAATCGCATCTTCTTCTGCAATGGTTAAATATTCTCCATGTCCTCCAAAAGTTTTATCATTAAACCCAAAAACTTTATCCCCTATTTTTAAAGTAGCTACACTCTTGCCTGTTTCTTCAATTATGCCCGCAAATTCACAACCCAGAATAGGATACTTTGGTCTTAGAAGACCACTCCAGAATCGTGAAATAAAATACTCCGCACTTCGAAAACCTGAATCTGTTCTATTTACTGTAGAAGAATATACTTTAACTAACACTTCGCCGTTTTTTGGTATGGGCTTTTCAACAACCATTAATTGAGCTACTTCGGGTGGACCATATTTTGTATAAACTATTGCTTTCATTTTAAACAAATATTTACGGAAATAAACAAGCAACCTCAGTCTTTAAATTTGGGTAAGGGAAATTATGACAATTGCAACTCAATTCCTAATTATAGCAACTAAGCTCACAGCAATCCCTGGTAAAAAGACAGCACGATCTGTCACCTAAGGTAAAATTGCAAATCTTGTATAAGGTTTGTTCGGCTATGGTAAATTTGGTTTAACTTGACAATGCTTTTATAAATAATGATTGCTCTATCAATGTCAGATTTTGGGGATGTTATAAATAACCTTGTTGCATTTGCTTTCCATTTGTCAAGAAGTTGTCAGCCAATATTCTGAATGTTGCTATTGTCAGTCAAGGCAAAAAAAGAAAAATCCCCCATTACATTCTTTTATTTTTAAAGAAGCGATCACTAACGTTGTCAAACATGCGAACGAATGAAGTAGTGATAGAAAAATGACTTATTGTGATAACAAGATTGTGTATGCCCTACATAATGATGGTAGTTGGAAGCTTTCAGATTATAGAAAACATCCTCATGGACTCTTTCACGTTTCTTTTTGCCGGTGAAAAATTTTAATTTTTTGGGTAAGGCTATTATTTTACTATCATCATCGGGAAAAATACAGCAATACAATTTTATTTTATTGGAATCTTTAAAAAATACTACATTTAGTTATTATCCAATAAAATTGATTGCCGTATGAATTTAAAAATTTTACTATGCTGCCTGCTACTATTTATTGCGCAAGCAAACACAAATGCGCAACAGTCAACAACCATTTCTGGTTCGGTAATGAATCAAAATGGACAACTCTTACAAGGGGCCACTGTAGTACAAACTTCTACTACCAATACCACGGTAACTGATCAACAAGGACTGTTTAAGCTTTTAGTCTCTTCGCTAAATGCTACATTGGAAGTAAGTTACATTGGTTATACTACGGCCGTTATACCGCTTAAGAATCAGAGCACCATTCAAATAGTTTTGAAAGCATCTACTTCAAATCTTAATGAAGTAGTGGTGGTTGGATACAGTTCTCAAAAAAGAAAAGACCTGACAGGCGCAGTCTCCATAGTGGATGTACAGGAGATGGTACAACAACCGGTTGGACAAATTACCAGTCAGCTGCAAGGCAGAGCATCAGGTGTTACTATTTTAGGAGGTGGACAACCTGGGGAGGCTCCACAAATCCGCATCCGGGGAATTAATACTTTTGGAAACAACACTCCCTTGTTTGTTGTAGACGGCGTGCCAAGCACCAATGTCGACGATCTGAACCCCAATGATATTGCTACAATGCAGGTATTAAAAGATGCCGCGGCCTCTATCTACGGTTCCCGTGCGGCAAATGGAGTTATTATTATTACCACCAAAATCGGCGGCGGAAAGGTAAAAGTGCAGTACGATGCGTTCTACGGTACTCAGACCGTTAAACAAGGCAACGTTTGGAATTTGAATTCTCCGCAGGAAATGGCTGACCTGAAATGGTTGGTATATAAAAATAGTAATCCAAATAGTCCTATTACCGATGCGCTTTATGGCAATGGTACTAAACCAGTGTTGCCTGATTATATAACTCCGACGGGCCTTTTTGAAGGAGATCCCCGCGTTAACCCTGCATTATATAATGTGAATCCGTTTTATACAGATCCCGCAGCCATCCAACGTTTTTATAGAATAACCCGGGCAAATAAAGCAGGAACAGATTGGTTTCATGAAATATTTTCACCTGCTCCCACGATGAGTCATAATCTGAATGTCAGCGGTGGAAATGAAAAGGCGAAATATTTATTTTCTATGAATTATTTCAATCAGCAGGGAACGTTAAACTATACTTATTTAAAACGCTATACGCTGAGAGCTAACAGTCAATTCAATGTGAATGATCATATCAGGATAGGTGAAAATATTTCCTTTTCCATGACGGATAACCCGAGAATTACTGCTCTTACCGAAGGAAGCCCAATAGGTTTTGCCAGGCGGATGGCACCTGTTATTCCTGTATATGATATTATGGGGAATTTTGCCGGAGGTTATGGTGGCCTGTTGGGGGTGGCGGTTAATCCGGTTGCCCAGTTAGAACGCACCAAAAATAATAAAGGTTTGGTGAACAGGTTATTCGGAAATGTTTATGCAGAGGTTGATGTCTTTCATGATCTTACGCTACGCACCAGTTTTGGAGGTTCAATTTCGAATGGGAATGTCAACTCCTTTACGTATCCTACTTACGAAGGTTCCGAAAATGCAACAACCAACAGCTTTACTGCAAGTAACTATAGCAATTTAAACTGGACCTGGACCAACACGCTTCAATACAAAAAAGTATTTAATGATATTCATGATCTTACGCTGATTGCAGGAACAGAGTCATTCAAGAACTCTGGTAACACACTTGGAGGTACTACTGTTGGCTATTTCTCTTTTGATCCTAATTTCACCAACATAAGCACAGGGTCCGGTACTCAAACCAGTTACAGTTCCAAATATGCCGATGCCTTATTCTCCTATATTGGGCGTTTAGATTACAGCTTTAAAGCCAAATACCTTTTGGGTGCAACGATTCGCCGGGATGGCTCCTCCCGTTTCTTAAATAAACAATATGGATGGTTCCCTTCAGTTAGCGCTGCCTGGCGTATTTCACAAGAAAGCTTCATGCAAGGAGAAGCTTTTACGTGGATTGATGATTTAAAAATAAGGGTTGCATACGGCGTAATGGGAAATCAATTAAATGTAGATCCGGCGAATGGTTTCAGTACGTATGGCAGCAATCGTCAACTATCCTCCTATGATATCACCGGCTCAGGAAATTCTTTAACTGAAGGCTTTTTAAGAAATAGAATCGGAAATCCTGATGCAAAGTGGGAGGAGAACATTAATTCGAATATTGGGTTTGATGCCACTCTTTTCAAGGGGAAATTAAATCTGACAGTAGATTACTATCGTAAGAGCATTAAAGACATGCTTTACAATCCTGAATTACCTGGTGCTGCGGGACAAGCTACCATACCTTATGTAAATATCGCAGAAATGGAAAACAAAGGATTTGATCTATCTGCCTCTTCATTTTTTAATGTTACAAAAGACCTGAAATTAGATGCAACACTGACTTTTACAAGTTTTAATAATAAGATTTTAAATATTTCAAACACAGCAAGTTATTTCGACCTGGATAGCCGGCGTTTTAATGGCAGCGCCATTGTTCGTAATGCTGTTGGGCACTCTGTGGGGCAATTTTATGGCTACCAGATCGAAGGGTTCTGGAATTCAAAAGAAGAGATTGACCAGGCGAATGCAAAAGTAATAACTCCACAAAGCCCGAATGCTGTTTATCAAACCGATGTGGCAGTTGGAAGGTTTCGCTATACTGATATCAATGGGGATGGGCGAATTACAGCTGCCGACCGCACATTCCTGGGAAATCCAAACCCTGATTTTAGTTATGGATTAAATCTCGGGTTAAATTATAAAAATTTTGATTTTGGTATTTTCCTATACGGAGTTTATGGAAATGATATCTGGAACAATGTACTGTGGTGGACGGATTTCTATAGTTCATTTGAAGCTGCAAAAAGCCATACGGCATTATATAATTCCTGGACTCCCGCTAACCACAATGCGATAGCGCCTATCCAGGAACTTACCGGTTCTTTCTCAACGGCAAATGTGCCAAACTCCTATTTTGTAAAAAAAGGGTCTTATCTGAGAGCTAAAAATACCCAGATCGGTTATACGTTTTCACCGAAATTATTAAGGCAAGCCAAGATTGACAAACTTCGTGTATATGTTCAGGCAGCAAATCTTTTTACTATTACGAAATACAAAGGTTTAGACCCGGAAGTTTCCGGAACTACCACAGATTTCGGTGTTGATGAAGGCGCCTACCCGAGTCAGCGACAGTTTTTAATGGGTGTAAATGTTACATTTTAAGTAAGTAATAAAAATTAAAAAATTGGAAACATGAAAACGATAAAATATGTTTTTGCAATAGCCGGAGCCATCCTTTTTACCGGGCTTATTTCCTGTAAAAAAGAGTTTCTTCAGATACCCGTTCAGGGAGCTCTTGCAGATGAAATATTGGCAAATAAAATTGGAGTTGATAAGCTGCTAGTTGGTGCGTATGGACAATTGGATGGTGTGGTAGCAAACAGCGGTTCGGCGTGGGAGGCTGCACCAGGTAACTGGATTTATGGAAGTATTGCTGGTGGGGACGCTCATAAAGGGAGTTTCGGTGGAGATCAGCCGGCGATTGATCCCATTGCGAAATTTATTGCGGATGGTAGTAATGGTTTCTTCAATAGTAAATGGAAAGCAATATATAATGGAGTCAGTGCTTCAAATTCGGTCCTGAACCTGGTGGCTCGTGCAAAAGATATCACCG
>JBDSBP010000525.1:0-21727 GCA_039921525.1 Chitinophagaceae bacterium
TTCTTCACCATCCGTAGTGTCTGCTTAACAACTCCATTCCTGGAAGCTTTTACAAAATAAACGCCACGGGGCAGGTTGGTACTGTTCAGCAACACACTGTAGTTACCTGCAGCTTGCCGGCTATCTACCAATGTTCTTAAGTAGTTGCCATTCAAATCATATACGGATATGTTTATGTGAGAAGGTGTTTCAACACGATACCTGATATTGGCGCTGTTTACAACGGGATTGGGCGAAGAAGACATGAATACTTCCGGCGCGGACATTCCCATTACACTTGTTGTTGGAGCGAGCACATCGGGTTGTTTGTAATCTACAGCCAGTCCTGCACAATTGCACGTACCAGGCCATGGGGTTTGTACGTAAGGGAAAGAAGTCTTAAATGTTGTATCATTAACGTCTATACCTGTATTATATCCCAGCACTCCCAGCAGTTGTGGCGTCAGCGGACTGCCGCCAGCATAATCATCATACCATAAGCCCACGGCTGCGAGCACTATACCACCTACTGCCTGTAGTTCAATACGCGTTACATCATCTTCCAGCCTGCGACCGTTGGGGAATCCATCCATATTAGGAATGAATTCAAGATTGGTATTGCCGTTATATGCAGGATCGGTTAATCCCAGAACTGCAGCCTGTACCAAACCCAGCGAACTGAACTTTGGATCGGTTCGTTTTGTAGCCGGAACCGCCATATTCAGGCGGAGCATGTCACCGCCATTGGGAAGGAAATTATTAATAAAAGGCTTACCTTTTGCCAAAGGATTTCCAGCAGGTTTACCGGTAGCCAGCTGGTAAGGGCTCAGGTTAGGTACACCTGAATGAAAGATAGGCCATAGGTCTGCTGCACGTGGTTTACCGGCAGCGGGTAATAACAAATTGCCGGCAATAGCATCATCTAAAGCAGTACCAGCTAATGCAGGATTACCCTTTAATATGAACAAGCCATCCTTTCCATTTCTGAAATCAAATTTTCCCAAAGAGTTGCTTTGAATACGAAGGGGCTTAAGCGCAGGAACGGCACCACCAAACTTACTATCGTCCATGTATAGGGCAAGTTCAGGATTGTAAAACGACTCTTTGAAAAGATCATTTTCATATAAGATAGCTTCCTGGTAAGGAGTCACCGAATTCCAAACGTCTTTATTACCCACAGGTATAACCGCTTCATTGGTTAAAGGCATACCCAGTCTTGAAACCTGCACCCAGGCGCCTGTTGAAGTTTGCGTTCCATCTGTATTGAGCGTCCTTATTTTGCGCCTGCTGGCAGAGGCCCAGAGGCCGATAGTATAATCACCGTCAAGGATGCTTGATTTTTGCGCAACTGATTTATGGTCCTTTTGCAATGAGGCAATATCAACCTGCAAAGCAATAGTGGACACGTTTTTACATTTAAGTCCGTCGAAAGGTTTTGTGCCGGTAGTACGCGGAGCATCACCCAGGTCGAAGATACCTCCCAGGTCAACAAAGAAAGGATCGTCGGCGGTACCGCAGAAAACTTTCTCTCCTGAATTTGCAGTAGTGATGGCACTGTTGATAAGCGTATTATAATCGGGTGCGTTCAAACCTACTGCTGAACTGATAGAACGTGGGCCAATATTGGGCGGAGGTACAACCCCGTTGGTAACGACTGTTGAAAAATTAACACCACCATTAACGCTCTTTTCTAAAATATAGGTGGTTTTTAAATTCTGTTTTCCTAAACGAATATTGAAAAAAGTAGTAGGATCTTCGTTTTCCTTTTTGAACGTGAAACGGTATACTATATCATCCCCGTTTGTTAAGGTATTGTTGGCAACGTTATTATCTATATGTATTTCGTAGCGGATATCTTCCCCGAAGGAATAATAATTAGGTCCGCCCTGGGGTAATTGAAAGGGAACATAATTGGCGATAATAATAATTTTATCCGGGTTATCAGGACTTACAAACGCGTACAGGTCTGTGTTATCAGCCAACGGATCGCTGCCGATCATGGGCGCTTCGCGGTGACTCGAAGCAAATACAGGCATCGTATTTACCAGCATGAGGAGCAAAAAAAATGCTGCAACTATTTTTCGTTTCATATTTATACTATTTTCTATTAATCAATTATTTCATTAGACCCCGGAAGATTTGGTTGAGCGAACCAGGCAGAGCTTTCGCTAATACCTCACACCTCGTACCTCATACCTCTTAATGTTGACCCTGTATATCCGTTCCTCTCCATGGAATTTGCACGTAAGGGAAAGCGGGCTTGAACGTGGTATCATTTTTTTCCACGCCGGTTGAATATTGCAGTACATTTACCAACTGGTTGGTTACCGGGTTACCCCCTGCGCTGAAATCGTCATACCATAAACCAATGGCGGCCAGTACAACACCACCCACTGCCTGTAATTCTATGCGGGTTACATCATCTTCTAACCTTCTGCCATTAGGAAAACCATCCATATTAGGGATGAATTCAAGATTGGAGTTTGTATTGTAAGCAGGATCGGTTAAACCCAACACTGCAGCATTCAATAAACCCATGGAGCTGAACTTTGGATTATTTCGCTGTGTAACGGGAACGGCCATGTTTAAGCGAAGCATGTCTCCTCCGTTAGGAAGAAAATTATTGACAAAGGGTTTTCCGGTAGCTAATGGATCCCCTTTTTTTCCGGTTGCTAACTGGTAAGGACGCAGGTTAGGCACCCCGGTATTAAAGATGGGCCAAAGATCCACGGAGCGTGGTTTGCCGGTGGCGGGTAATAAAAGCGTTCCAAAAATAGCATCATCCAAAGCGGTACCGGTTAATGCGGAACTACCTTTAAGGCTAAATAATCCAGCCCTGCCGTTCCTGAAATCAAATTGTTTGAGTGAATTACTCTGGATACGCAACGCTTTAAACGCAGGGATGGCACCACCGAATTTGCTATCATCCATATAAAGAGCCAGTTCCGGATTATAGAAATAGTCTCCAAAAATGCCAATGTTTGCCAGGTCTTGGTAAGGTGTTAAGGCATTCCAGTAATCTTTCCGGCCGAGGGCCACCAGCACTTCGTTTGTTAACGGCATACCCAGGCGCGATACCTGCACCCAGTTACCAGACTCTGTAACAGTACCACCACCGAGTGGATTATAAGGAGATCCTCCAACGGCAGTATTTATCGTTTTTGTTGCAAGCCGGCTGGCAGATGCCCAAACGCCGATAACGTAATTACCGTCCAGGATATTAGCAGCCTGATCCACTTTTTTATGTTCTTTCTGCAGGGTGGATATATCTACTTCCAGGCAGATTGCATGAACATTATATCTCCCCAGGCCATCCCGTGTTTTACTGGTTTGGCGTGGCAGATCGCCCAGGTCGAACGCACCACCCAGGTCTACAAAGAACGGATCATCAGCAGGTCCACAAAAGACTTTTTCACCCGTGTTAGCAGTCGCAATAGAACTTTGCACAAGTGCGTTATAGTTGATAGCATTCAATCCAACCATGCTCTCGATACTGCGCGGACCAATATTATTAGGAGGAACTATTCCTTCGGCTACAATAGTAGTAAAGGATACACCACCGTTCATGCTGCGCTGGCAAGTATAGGTGGTATAGATATTTTGTTTTCCAAGCCTGATATTAAAAAACGTTGTCGGATCCTGGTTGACTTGTTTAAAAATAAAGCGATATATGATATCATCACCCGGGGTAGTGGTATTATTATCTATATGAATTTCGTACCGGATGTTTTCACCAAATGTGTAAAAATTAGGCCCTCCCTGGGGCAGTTCGGCCGGAATGTAATTGGCAATCAGGATGATCTTGTCAGGATGGTCAGGACTTCTGAATGCATAGAGATCTGTGTTATCAGCCAAAGGATCATTAGAGATCAATGGAGCTTCCCTGTGACTGGAAGACATCAAAATCGCTGAAATCCCGATAACACAAAAGAGGCCCAACGCATACCTAAACCGCCGCTTTGGAGTAAATTTTAGTTTCATTGCTTTTTTTTTAATTGGAAATATTTGACAGTTACTGATTAAACATAAATTTCACTCCAGGCTTATTATAGCTCCGACGAAGCATATTAATAACCTCAATTAATAAGACATGGAATGGTCTTCAGGAACATGGAAATTCAGGAACTCTTGATCTATTTGTGTTACATGGATAAACAAACTAACAGTGGGTACACGTTGAATACGTTATAGAAACTGTTACATAAAAGATACCTTAGATATCCCCGGGTACGGAATTGATTAAAACATTTGTAAGATGGTGTGTATTATGCCTTAATATTTTTATATCAAGGCATCATTAGATAGTGGACTATAAATCTACAAATTAATTTTTAATATCAAGAATTAGAATTTAAGGAAGCATGATATCTCTACCTCATACCTCATACCTCCTACCTCATACCTCATACCTCATACCTGCTACCTCATACCTGCTACCTCATACCTGCTACCTACTTCGAATATTGCAACATCCATTCATAAATATTCATTTTATTTTCTTTAAATGCCGGGTCAATTGCTTTGGTCCAGGCATCATGAACAGAAGCTTTAAATAATGTTAGTTTTGCGGGTATGGAAGGATGATCATTGTTTATCATGGAAACAAAATCCATCGAATCAGACGAATTAATCGTGGGATCTTCTGTATTGTGAAAAACCCAAACCGCCAGCTTGCCCTGCGCAATTCTCAAACATCTTGCTGTTAGATCACCACTCGTTAATACACCGGAAATGGGCACTGCCGCAGCTACCAGGGAAGCATACTCGGACGCAAATGCTGACGTTACAAATCCACCCATGCTCAATCCTGATATATAAATACGGGTTGCATCAATCCTGTAATTTTTGCGGGCATATTCTATAAAAGAAGCAATTTCATCATTTGCGGGGTAGTGGCTAAACTGCGGAGTTAATACAATCATGGAAAAGTTTTTTCCATTCACGGTAAAATTAGGGGGAAACTTCTTTTCATCCAGGATCTGGGCAACTCCGTCATTTAATATAGCTGGCAGATCGAGCGCGCCATTTCCAAACTGGCCTGACCCGGGTATGAAGATAAGTAAAGGATACGATTTTGTTGTTTCATTATAGTGAACAGGTAATGCGCTGTAATATCCACCTATAGCCCCATTAACCTTTACCGTTATGGGTTTTTGAATCGCCGGTTGAGTTTCAACCAGGGAGTTGGGGTCAGCCGTTGGTTTCATATCTTTCTTACAGGAAGTCAATAATACGCCCATTAGGAAGATAGCTGAAAAACGCTTTAGAATGCTGGCCATTGTTTTGTTCCGGTTAATCTTTGACAAATGAGGGTCTTTCCAGATACGGTTAAAAGAGACTATTGGATTTTGATTCTACGAATAAAAACGAATGAACTTTACATAGAACCAGGTAGCAAGTGATAGTTGGATGATCCAGTCGGGGTTAAAGAGGTATTACGAATATAATATTTTTTTCTCTTATTGATAAAAAAAATTATCTGAAGCATAAATGGCACCAATTAATGGATTAATGTTAGTTGAAGCTAATACCCTGGCTGCAAATCTCATACCCTCGGCTAGGATATAACATAACTCACTACCAAGTCACCAAATATTTTTGAACTAACGTTTAAGCGCACCTGCTCTTCCTTACTGAAAAGATAGGTCGATTGAATGAAATATTCCCTGGTAAAGTCAATGGTACTAATCAATTGCATATGATTCTTAAAATCTACGCCACTGTTCCCGTACCATTTAAACATTGCTTCCTTAGCGCTCCAGCTAAGGGTGAGAAGATCGGATGGTGGGTACCCGCTATGGGAATTAACGGTTTTACCGACATCATTGGGCAATCGCATGTTTTCTGATAGCAATTGAATTTCCTTTTCGCTCAAAAACTTAAGCTTTACTTTTTGTATCATGGGTTTTATCAATTCAATATCCACCCCAACCCTGTTTAGTTTGCTTACAATTGCAGCCGCAAAATCACCGCAGTGTGAAATGGAAAAATGATAAGCCTCATTACTTAGGAATGGCTTCCGCGTATCGGCGATTTTAATCAGCTCGTAGGGGAAATCAGGAAAAAGAAATTGCAATAAATACCTGCCCGCCAGGTGCTGTAGTCTTTTATGGGGATGAGAGATATCTCGCTGCAGGGGAACTGTTTGCGAAAAGAAAACCTCGGTTTCTTCAATTTTCCAGATACCCAGCCTGGAAAATTCGTTGATAGTATGTTGATAAAATAGCGGCACCTATAAAAATTAAGCTTTTAGATTGCAGACCGTAAAGAATGATTCAATGAAAGTAAGCCGAACTTTACGAATATAACCTAATCAGCCTAATATGATATTGTCGGATAAACGTATCCTGGAAGAAATCGAAAAAGACACTATTAAAATTGAGCCATTCCTGCGCGAAAGCCTTGGCACCAATTCATATGATGTGCACCTTTCGAAACACCTGGCAGTTTATAAAGACGAGGTGCTGGATGCCAAAAAGCACAATACTATAGAGCATTTCGAAATCCCCGAAGAGGGTTACGTGTTACAGCCGGGCGAATTATACCTGGGCGTAACACAAGAGTATACCGAAACACACACGCATGTTCCTTTCCTGGAGGGCAAATCTTCTACCGGACGGTTGGGCATAGACATCCATGCAACCGCTGGTAAGGGCGACGTAGGTTTCTGCGGAAACTGGACGCTGGAGATCTCCTGCAAGTTACCGGTGCGGGTTTATGAGGGAATGCCGGTAGGGCAACTTATTTATTTCCCGGTGGAAGGAGAAATCCTGGTAAAATACAATAATAAGAAAGATGCAAAATACAGCGGTCAGCCAAACCGGCCGGTGGAGAGTATGATGTGGAAGAATAAGTTTTGAGGGAACGGCGGTCGGCTATCAGTTATCAGCTATCAATTATCAGCTATCGGCTATCAGCTATCAGCTATCGGCTAAATGTATCCAAAAGAGATGAAATTAGTTGCCGGACTTCCGCAAATAACTTTCAGATTCGCGAGCATACCGATTGCTATTAGAGCATTTTTATAGTATTATCATTCCCTTCAGGGTTTCTATCATACAACGTTTGTTGAGCCGATAGCCGACAGCCGATAGCCGATAGCTCTCCTCAAATCCTCCCAAACTTCTTCCTATACGCCATCAGCATCGCTACCACCTCGTTGTAACTTTTCATGCCGGCGGGTTGCTCGTTGGCTCTTAAATAATTACCATATAACTTCCTGATCACTGGCTCCAAAGGATTTTGATATTTTATATAAAACTGCCTGATCGTTCTGAAATCTTCTGTTATATTCGGCTTTAAACGAGTCATCAATGTTTTCGTACCCATGCTATCTCTTACATACATCTCCCGGATGGCATACGAATACATGTCGAAATAAACGGAATACTTAAAAGCAGGATTGAGGGAAGTACGCGCCGCCAGGAAGCCGGCAAAATTAGCCTCATTTTCCTTGGCATATCCAAGCTGGTGACCGATTTCGTGGCAGGTAGTGAATGGCTGTACGAAAAGGGGTACCGTAGTATTGGCCTGGGCCTCCCCGGAAAAAGGGTTGTAATAGCCAGTAAAACCAAGGTAATTTCCCAAATAACTATAAAGAGATGGTTTAACAGATGAATATTTATACCGGAGAGTTACAAATTCCTGGCTCGCTCCGCGGTAGGTTTCTACGGCTTCCTGGAATAATGTTCTTTTTCTTTTTAGATCCGCCCGGTATTCACGGGACGATGAATCAATTTTATTCAATTCAACCGTAAGTTCCATGAGCACGGTACGAAGATTCTGCGTTGAGTAGGTGACTAGTGAAAGTCCCATTTGCTGTTCCATGGGAAGGCGATTGTAATTCAGTCCCCACAATGCATTGAATAAAACATAGATTAGTAAAATCACAAAAATCACATGTTTACAGCCGCGCAACCATACCTGTTTTGTTGACTTTCCGCGATACAGGCTGATAATAAATCGTATTAATTGCCGTAACCAGTAAATTCCTATTACCAGGTAAAAGAAGTCACCTATACTAAACGGTATCCAGCCAAATAAAATCCGCTGTACAGACGCTATATATTGATAAACGCCATTTGTATAGTATCGCTCTACCGCGAGGGGAAAAAGGGAGAATATTTTAATAAACAACGCGCTGGTGAGTAGTACGGTCCAGCTAATAATTCTTGCAGGTAACATTGAATTTTAAAAGTAAGGATATTGATCCATATTAGTTGTAACGTGTTCGTTAACTTATTACTTTGGCAACCAGGTTGTACAACCGTCGAACGCTATCTTTTCTATTAACTCCCTGAACTATCAAACTTCCAAACTAACTTTAAACTTTGAACGTTAAACTTTGAACTCTTCCTTATGAACCTCGAATTTAACAAGAATGAGGATTTGATGAGATCATCGCTGAGCCAGTTGAAGACCCGGTTTGAAAAGCTGGCCCTGGGTGGCGGCAAGAAAGCGATTGAGAAACAACACGCAAAAAATAAACTGTTTGCGCGGGAACGAATCGATTATCTAATCGATAAAGATTCATCGTTTGTGGAGATCGGCGCTTTTGCTGGTTACGAAATGTACGAGGCGGAAGGAGGATGCCCGGCAGCCGGAACCGTTGCAGGATTGGGTTATGTGAGCGGCCGGCAATGCGTTATAGTTGCCAACGATCAAACCGTAAAAGCTGGCGCATGGTTTCCCATTACGGGTAAAAAAAATCTTCGCATGCAGGAAATTGCGATGGAAAATCACCTGCCGGTTATTTATCTCGTGGACAGCGCAGGTGTTTTTTTACCAATGCAGGATGAAATATTTCCCGACAAAGAACATTTTGGCAGAATCTTTAGAAACAATGCCCATATGAGCGCTATGGGCATTACGCAGATCGCAGCGGTTATGGGTTCTTGTGTAGCCGGTGGCGCCTACCTGCCTGTGATGAGTGATGAAACCCTCATGGTAGAAGGAAACGGATCTATTTTTTTAGCAGGCCCCTACCTGGTAAAAGCCGCCATCGGCGAAGAAGTAGATTCAGAATCCCTGGGCGGCGCCCGCACTCATAACGAGATCAGCGGTATCGCCGATTATATTTTTCAGACCGAACAGGAATGCCTTGACCAGGTTAGAAAAATTATTTCGAAACTTGGCTATAAAACTTCAGCCGGGTTTGACAGGGCCGATTCCATTCCTCCTGCTAAAGATCCCCTGGAGTTACACGGAATCGTACCGGCGGATAATACAAAGCCCTATAATATGCTGGATATTATTGACCGGATTACAGACGCTTCTGCCATCGCAGCTTCCGATTCCTCCTTTGAACAATTCAAGGAATTATATGGAAAAACGATCCTGTGCGGGTACGCACGCATTGATGGTTGGGCTGTGGGCATTGTCGCTAACCAGCGCAAAATAGTGAAAAGCAAAAAGGGTGAAATGCAGATGGGTGGTGTTATTTATAACGATAGTGCGGATAAGGCCGCCCGTTTCATCATGAACTGCAACCAGAAAAAGATTCCCCTTGTTTTTTTGCAGGATGTAACCGGCTTTATGGTAGGCAGCCGTAGTGAACATGCCGGAATAATTAAAGACGGCGCTAAAATGGTAAACGCTGTTGCCAATTCAGTGGTTCCTAAAATCACTATTATAATCGGCAATTCGTACGGAGCTGGCAATTATGCTATGTGCGGCAAAGCCTATGACCCTCGTTTTATTTACGCATGGCCCACCGCCAGGATAGCGGTAATGGGCGGGGAACAAGCGGCAAAAACACTGTTACAAATACAGGTGGCAAGTATGAAAGCAAAAGGCAAAGAAGTAACTTCCGAAGACGAACAGAAATTGCTGAATGAAATAAAGGGAAAGTATGAAAAACAAACGACCACCTACTATGCTGCCGCACGCCTATGGGTAGACGCTATTATAGATCCTGTCGACACCCGCAAACTTATTTCAGAAGGCATCCGGGCAGCAAATCAGAACCCGGACATCAGAGAGTTTAAGATGGGAGTGATGCAAGTTTAATCAATTACGAATTACGAATTGAGCCTCAACCGTAATTCGTAATTCGTAATTAATTCCTTCCCTGTAATTCGTAATTTGTAATTTGAAATGAAAATAACCATCACCCATGTCGACGCCTTCACCAAGAAAATCTTTAGTGGCAATCCCGCAGCCGTATGCGTGCTGGATCAATGGTTAGAAGATTCCCTGATGCAAAAAATCGGGATGGAAAATAATCTAAGTGAAACGGCATTTTTAGTGAAAGATGGGGACGCATACCATATCCGGTGGTTTACACCCACCGTTGAAGTGAATCTTTGCGGACATGCCACGCTCGCTTCGGCAAAGGTTTTATTTGATCAGCCCGATGTTGCCAGTGATGAAATAATATTTCACTCTAAAAGCGGGCAGCTAAAAGTGAAAAAAGAAATGAATGGAAAGTTAACGCTTGATTTTCCTGCTTCTATCCCAGCGCTGTTAACCGATCCTCCTGCCAGTATATTGGAGGGGTTGAAAATCAGGAGTGACGGCATTTATAAAGGCCCATTCGATTATATGGTTGTTGCCAGTGACCAGGCAGAAATTGAGAGCCTTGAACCCGATTTTAAACTACTGGCAACACTACAAAGTCGTGGCATTGTGGTAACGGCGCCAGGCAACGAAGTGGATTTTGTATCGCGTTGTTTTTACCCACAGTCAGGCATAGACGAAGATCCAGTGACAGGCTCCGCACATACGATGATGACACCGTACTGGGCCAAAAAACTGGGGAAAAATAAACTTTCTGCCATACAACTTTCCAAGCGTAAAGGGTACCTGGACTGTGTATTAGCGGGCGACCGCGTGTTGATGTCTGGCTTTGCGGTCACTTTTATGAAAGGAGAAATCGATATATAATGGCAGAAAACCAATTGGTTGTATTCACCGATGGCTCCTCACGCGGCAACCCGGGACCAGGGGGCTATGGCGCCATATTAAAATGGGGCACCGTTGAAAAGGAACTATCGAAAGGATTTCGTCGAACTACAAATAACAGGATGGAATTAATGGCAGTAATCGCTGCACTGGAATCTTTAAAAAAACAACATGTTAATATCCTCATTTATTCTGATAGCCAGTATGTGGTAAGAGCTGTAGAACAGGGATGGCTGAAGAACTGGATAGCTACTGATTTTAAGGGTGGAAAAAAGAATAAAGACCTCTGGCTGCGTTACTATGAACTGGCACAGCAACATACTATCAAATTTGTATGGGTTAAGGGGCACGCAAATAATGAATACAATAACCGCTGTGATATCTTAGCTACCACAGCGGCGGATGGAAAAATCCTGGATAAGGATAATGGTTATGAAGAGTAGGCTTTCAGCCATCGACTGTCAGCAATCCGTTATGAAATTTATAAGTGTCCATTAACATCGTAATCATTTTTATTTTCGAAGTTCAGCTTCGCCGGCACATCATTGGTCCCTTGCAGGTGAAAACCTGTAGTACTTAATTACTGATGCACCGGCGGCTGAGAGGTAGCACAGGCCGTAATGGTATCATCCTGTTGAATATATCAAGGCAAGCCATTTTTGGGGGTGCCTTTAATATATCTAAATTTCAACCGGCTGTTTCAGGGTATTCCTATCGGAAATGTTTTTGTTTATATTATTAACTCTAAAATCTTATTTTCTTCCACTTCACACCTTCTATATAACTAAAAATTTAACCACCAAAAATGAATGAATTAGAAATTTTTAAAAGTTATTTACCTGGTGATACAGGCCGCCATATGGATGACTTTTATATAACTATAAGTTATTTACATTATGACCTCATACTAACCTGTTGCCAAAGCCGATAGCTGATAGCCAAACTCATACCTCACATCTCAGACCTCACACCTCACACCTCCCTTCAGTTCCATTGATCAGCTACTGCCCCCAATCCTACATTTGAATCGATCTCTCCCAATGGAATTGGAAATAGATAATGTTTATCTAACACTCTCGGAGAACCGAAAATGGCCTGTGTTTCCATATTAATTGTTTCTTTCAGAATGCCCCAACGTTTCAAATCATTGAAGCGGCATTGTTCTCCCATCAATTCCAGTTGTCTTTCCCGCTTTAAGAGCTCCATGGCCTGCGCCTGCGTATAGGATTTCAGGTAGGTGAAGGCCCCGATGCGGCTTCGAATTTGGTTAATAAAGCCTAAAGCGCCCGGCACATCCCCGGCGTTCATTTTACATTCGGCTCTCATCAGCAGAATATCAGCATACCGTAATAATCGCAGGTTATTGCTGCTCTTTAAGTTGTCTTCCGATTTTTTATATTCCTTGTTCTGATTTTTTTTATACCAGTAATTATAGGTGGCGAAGTCGTAAGGTTGTGAACCGCCGGGAGCATGGTTCAGCCAGGTCATTGCACCGATGCCACCATAAAAAGTGAGTTTTGCCCTGGGATCGATATACGCAACAGCGCTTTCATTGTCGTATACAAAATCGCTCACCCGTCTCGGTGGAAAGAACCAGTTCCCCCAGTCGTTCCAGCCATAGAGTTGCTGCCGCGCAGTATGGGTTGATGGAACGTTATTGCTTCCTTCCGGGTTACCTAAAGGGCCAAAAGTATTATTGCCGTCAAACCATTGAAACTGCACCTCAAAAAGGCTCTCCTGGTTATTTTTATTTGTTTCGCCAAAATTGTCGGCCCATTGCTGACCCGGCAGCAGGTTGTATTTGCCATTCAGCGTTGCAAATTGAGCCTCCGCTTCTATGTATTTTTTATTGTATAAATATAGTTTGCCGAGGAAGCCAGTGGCTGCACCTTTGGTTGACCTGCCAACATTTTCTGCGTTCCATGATTCGGGTAATAAGGTCTGTGCCATTTTAAAATCACTTTCAGCCACAGCCCACACTTCGTCTGCAGTTTTTGAACGGGCCGCGTTCACATTGTCTGATTGGTCAAATGAAGTTCGTATTGGTACCCTTCCCCAATAGAAGGCCAGTTGTGAATAAGCATACCCTCTTAAAAAGTGCGCTTCGCCCGAACTGCGGCTTACAATTTTAGCGTTGTCGTCACCGTGTTTGGTTATATATTCTTTGCTTTTATCAATCACCAGGTTGGAACGCAGGACCATTTTATACAGCATTTTCCAGAATCGTTCAATGGTAGCGTTCGTATTAACATATTGGTATTGCCATAAGGCAGAAACCGCTGGTTCGTTGGCAAGCGCAGGAAGTGTTGGCGCTGCTTCATTGGCCAGTACATCAAACATTTCGGGCCACTCGAAACCCATCATGTTGTTATGATAGAATGTTACATAGATAGCATTGGCGCCCTTACTGATCTCATCTGGAGTGTTAAAATAGTTTGCATAGTTATATGAATTGGGATCCGAAAAATCCAGGATATCTTTTTTGCAGGAAACCATCCCGGACAGTAGTACAACTACCAGGCATATGTTTTTAAGTCCTACAAATTTTTTCATATACATCGGTTAAGACCTTTAAAATTTAGTTGCCATAGCCGGATATTTTGATGAAAGTGTGCGTCCTGGCCAATAATGTTTCTGAAGGGTTTCTTTCCCTGAAATAACCTTCCGACCTAACCCTGCTGAATTGAGGCTTACAAATAACCCACGGTGGCCGCACTTTCAAAACATGCCTGGTTTTATATTTATTGATTTCTTCATAATTTATTATCGACGATTCCTTTTGTAACGTTGAACTGCTTTTATCTACAGGGATAATAAAAAGCGTTTCTTTTTCATTGCATTTGTCATAATTAATAACCAATAAGCCATCCGTCAAAACAGTTATCTCCCCTTTTAAATAGGATCCTGCATTCGAAGGGTTCCCCTTTTTTGAAAACAATTCACTGGCTTTGTAATAATAGGCATTCATTGAATTCAAACCTCCGAATCCGACAATAAAATCTTTACATGATGACAATCCGAGCATAGTTGTCAAAATGAAAAATGTTTTTGTCAGAAAGAATCTTTTCATACGTACTATATTGACGCTTTATTACAAGCCCGCCTGCAAACCGAACGATATCGACCTGGCCATAGGATAATTTAAAAAGGTAACTCCGCGATTTAAATTTGATCCTCCGAATTCGGGATCATAACCTGGAAATTTCGTAAATGTTAACAGGTTACTGCCACTAACGTACATCCTCAACCTATTGAATCCGAACCTTGTTATCACTTTATCTGCCAGGGTATACCCAAAAGACACCTGTCTTAATTTTAAATAATTACCACTTGAAACCATCAAAGTAGAAGGCCGGGCGTTCTGGGCCGGATCTCCCATAATTGCCCTGGGAACTATTCCGTTACCGGGATCATTTTCACTCTTCCAACGGTTGAGCACATATGATTCCTGGTTTTGCACAGCTTTCATGGAACGGGTTTGTTCATAACCGCTGAAATAAACGCGTGAACCGGTAATGGCATTCATGAAAATGTTCAAATCAATTCTATTATAATTCAGGGACACCGATAATCCGAACAGGTTTGTTGGAATTGAACTTCCGATGATGGAGCGGTCTTTATCATCTGTAATCATTCCATCGCCGTTAAGATCTCTATACCGTACATCGCCCGGGCTTGTTGCCGGTAATTGATAAAATACCTGTGCGAGCTCGGAGGATGTTA
Source organism: Chitinophagaceae bacterium (assembly GCA_039921525.1). Lineage (GTDB taxonomy): Bacteria > Bacteroidota > Bacteroidia > Chitinophagales > Chitinophagaceae > JADCRZ01. The sequence continues at coordinate 14,605 of JBDSBP010000525.1, forward strand.
ACTGGGAGTTAGATTTCGCGGCAGCAGTGCGCGCCATTTCATTTGCCGCATCTAACTCAGCCTTTGTTTTAAAAATTCCATCTGCGGTATACCCGTAAAAATACCCGATAGGTTTATTGATGGTTGTCCTGGAAACATTGTCTAGAAAAAAAGGTTGTCCCAGTCCCAGCGAGGTAACTTTATTTTTTACATAAGTATAGTTTGCCTCGATAGAATATTTGATGACCCCGATCCTGTTTTTATAACCAGCCTGCAGTTCGAAACCTTTATTAACACAGCTGGCTGCATTTACGATCGCATTTCCTCCTGTTACCCCAAGTCCGTACCCCAGCGATTCGGGACGCGGAACGGGAAAAAGAATATCGTTGGAATTTTTATTGAAATACTCAATGGTAAAATCGAGAGAATGGCGTAGAAATGCCATATCAACTCCAATAGCTTTGGAGGTAGTAGACTCCCATTTGATATTTTGTGAAGCATCATCAATAACAGTGGCACCGGCAACAGCCCGCGGAGTGGTTCCAAAAACATAATATACACCGTTGCTCCAGATCTGCGACAGGTACCTGAAATTACCGATAGCATCATTGCCTGATTTTCCCCAGCTTGCCCTTAGTTTTAACTCGTCGAAAATATTTAGTTTCCTGATAAAGATTTCTTCGTGCAGTTTCCAGGCCATTGCCACGGAAGGGAAAGTTCCCCAGCGATGCTGCGGCGAAAAACGTGGTGAACCATCACGCCGAAGGTTAAACGTAAACAGGTAACGGTTGTTATACTGGTAGTTTATCCTTCCGAAGTAAGACATGAATGCATACCTTGCGAAATATTCATTGGTGATAGAGCGGGTGGCGGCGTTAAACACAGTCAACACATTTGTGTTTGCGTAATTTTGTCCGTAGATAGATATACCGCCCGCATGTGCAAAATTCTGCCAGGTGTTACCCGCCATTAAGGTAAAATCATGCTTTTTGATTTGATTCCTGTAAGTAAGGTAACTTTCAAAAACAGGGTTAAGGGAATAACTGCTATTATCCGAAAAGCTGTTGTCTATTGTTTGCTGGGCACCATTTTCATATTTTTCAGTAAACAGCGTACTTCGGTTGTATGATCCCGCTACCCCTGTTTGAATATGATACTTCAACCCTTTAAACGGTTCAATTTCTGCCCAGATATTAGCCTGGTAATCGAGATTATATTCCACAGGGTGCGTTAATGCACCAGACATTACGGGATTTATTGCATCGCCTAAATCTGCCTGGCGATTAATGGTGCCATATCCCCAATAATTATTGGTATCCCTTACCGGAATGTAGGGCTGCATATTAATCATTGAAATTACCTGTGACGGGCCTGCGCCCTTATTAACTCGATATGCAAAGGCAACATTATCACCGAAACGTACCCATTTTCTAATAGTAAAAATATTTTTAAGCCTGCCGGTAATAACATCATGACGGGGACCGATATAAATTTCGTCAGCGTGTTTATAACCCATGCTTACATAATAAGTAGCGCTCTGTGTACCACCTGAAAAATTAATATCAATTGAATTACTATGAGCCGTTTTAAACACTTCATTCTGCCAGTCTGTTACGTCTCGGCGAACGGAATCCGTTAATAGTTTAGGAGGCACGGACTGGCCGGCATTTCTTAAACCTTCCTGAACATAGTCAATAAATTGGGAGGCGTTCAATACATCCAACTTTTTTGGGGTATTGGCAAAACCGCTGTTTAAATACATAGCCAATTTATTGGGTCCTGCCGTTGGTCTCTTCGTAGTTACCAGTATAACGCCGTTAGCCCCGCGTGAGCCATAGATGGCAGTAGAGGAAGCATCCTTTAAAACCTCGATGCTTTCTATATCATTCGGATTTACAATTTGCATATTGCCGCCAAGAAAGCCATCTATAACTACGAGTGGATCTGTATTATTAAAAGAAGTAACCCCGCGGATACGGATAGAACCGGCATTTACATCCACCCCCGCTATTTTTCCCTGCAATAGAATATCAAGGCCCGGGTTCTGCCTGTCTCCAAGATCCCTGATATTAACCGAAGAAACAGAACCGGTGAGATCATTTTTTTTTGAGGTACCATACCCGATAACCATTACATCACTGGCTTCAACATATTCCATTCTCTTCATTGTAATAGTAATAGCGCTCAACTTGCTAACAGAAATCACGGTATCTTCAAAACCAACCGAGGAAATAATTAGTTCATTCTTACCATCCGGCAGCCGGAGCATAAAATTACCTGTAGAGGAAGCAGCTGTTGCGATTTGAGTTCCTGCAACGATAACAGTGGCGCCTATTAAGGGCTCACCCTTTTCATCGTTAATTTTTCCCAACACGGTATGAACCGAATCTTTTTTCTTCACTTCCTTACTTTTTACCGCTTCAACAGGAACAGTCCTTTTGGTTATCACAATAGTTTTGTTTTCTATAACGTAATCGATGGGTTGGTTTTTAAAACATAACTCCAGCACTTCCGTTAGTGTCGCATTTTTAACATTTAAATTGATCCTGTGCGCATCCTTTATTAAATTATAATTATAAAAAAAGAAGTAGCCAGTTTGTTTTTTTACAACTGAAAACACTCTTTCTAAAGAAACGTTTTTTCCCGACCATGATATGGTTTGAGAAAATGCAATGACATGCAGATGCAGAAAAAAAACAGTTAGTAGCACACAAGTCAATTTCATGACTTTCAAAATTTAGGTTAACGCTCCCGTTGCATTTTATGCACTTTTTTGTAAAAAGCTTTTAAATTGCATAGCTTTGAATGTTTGGGTAAAACATTGTAGACATCCGAATTTTATTCGGTTGACAGTCGTAAGGGATTGTTACTACACGTTAACCCTCTCTCCGCCGGAAATGCTCGAACATTTCCGGCTTTTTTAGGCTAACCTGGCTACTCCTGTTTTTTTTAAAATGATACAGGCACCTTCAAGTAATTTTATTTAGTGTACCACAATTAATTTGTTTCCATTGATTTTAGCGTGAACCTGGCTTCTTTCTAATATTTTCAACACCTGTGACAGGTTTAAATTTCTTTCTATATCACCACCAAAGAACTGGACAGGTTCTTTGGTTTCATATACAACATCCACATCATACCAGCGGGATAACTGGCGCATTACCGTTTGCAAACTGGCATTCTTAAAGTGAAAATAACCGTCTTTCCATGATACCGCTTCTTCCATATCCACCTGCTTTATCAATTCAATTTTTTTATTACTTACCAATCCCGCCTGTTGCCCTGGCGACAATAAAAGGCTGGTATTTGCCCCGGTTATTTTTACCGAACCTTCTAATAAGGTTGTTTTTATGATTGACTCGTCTGCATATGCATTAACGTTAAAATGCGTTCCCAACACTTCGATCTCCATTCCGTTCAGCTTAACTTTAAAGGGTTTATTGGGATTTTTAGCTACTTCAAAATAGGCTTCCCCGGTTACCTCTACCATTCGATCCTTGCCATAAAAAGCAACGGGAAACCGGATAGAGGAAGCGGAATTTAACCAGACTTTCGAGCCGTCCGAAAGCCCTAGCGGATAAAGCTGACCCCTATGCGTAGTTAATGTATTGTAAAGAATAGTTGGAAATCTTTCTTCCGGGCTGTAATACACCAGCTCACCTTTCTTATTTATGATATTCGTATAACCTTGTTTTGGAAGGGTGCCGTTGGATGCGCTATCCAGGATAATTTGTGAGCCATCAGATAATGTAAGAATTGCCTGTTGTTTACCGGGAAATGCATCATTACTAATTAGTACCGGCTGTTTAGTTTCTTTCGCAATCTTCTGCGTACGATCATTAAAAACCAAAAAATAAGTTCCCGCTCCCAACACCAATATCAAAATCGCCGCTACCGACAACCCTTTCCACCAAATATGTTTAACAGGTACCCTTGCGGCAAGGGTTTGTTCTGTCATTTCCTCCTGTTTAAAAATGTCCGCTAGAAAAGCTTCCGCTTTCAACCCAGACATGCTTTGAATGGGTTCATATTCTTTCCAGGCATCTTCTAATATTTCTTTTAATGTCGCATCGTGTGCAGATTCTTTTATCCAGCGTGCCAATTCTACTTTTTCCGCCGGTGTGCATTGATTCCGGAAAAATTTATACAATAAATACCTGACGCTGCTTTCTAACATTTAATTTATTTAACGAATTACTATCATACGATCATTTTAGTTATGGCACCTTCATTCTTTTTGTGGCAGGTTGCCGTTTTTAATCATCCCAAAATGCAGGTAACCTGTTTTAATGTTGAATTACACGGTCCATATTAATAAGACAATCGGGGAAAAAGAAAGTCGTAGTTAAAAAAAAATTTTTTTTAGTAAGGAAAGGCAGCCAGGAGAATTACATAAATCTTGATGATTGGATAAATATTCTTGCACTGCTTGCGGATAAAGTGCATTGCCTGCGTGAAATGACTTTTGACGGTTGGAACTGTTATTTGCAGGAGACGGGAGATTTCAGCTTGTTTTAAACCATATTCGCGGCTTAATATAAATACTTCTTTTTGCCGGCTGGGTAGTTTCTCGATGGCGTCCTGCACCGATGTCTGAATTTCCCGGTATTCTAATGCTTGCGAAATTTCTGTTGTATGATCTGACTGTTGTTCTATTTCCTGGTAAATCAATGTTTCCTTTGCCATTCTTTTAAGCGCATTCAGCGTCTGATTACGGGCCATGCGGAAAAGATAAGAATCAAATTCCCGGATATATTTTGCTTCAGAGCGTCTCAGCCAGATCTTTAAAAAAACTTCCTGCACGGTATCTTCTGCTAGCTGCGTGGAACCAGAAATGCCGAAAATGAACGAAAATAATTTGTCGCGGTACGCATGGTATAAGCGGGAAAATGCTGCTTCACTTCCATCTGCTACTTTGAGCAGTAAGTCTTGTTCAATATGTTCTTCAATCTGGGACAACAGTTAAATACTATTTATTGGCTAATTTATGCAAAAAAAATACATCTGATGAAAAAGCTTTTCAAATTATCATTATAAAATATAAAATATTTTATATTCAAAATTAGAAATAAAACTTAGTATATGCCAACAACGTAGATAAAATGCTTTTCACTACTAATTAATTTTCACTTTAGATGTTTACACCCGGAAGTGGGACCGACAAAAAAGTCGAGTCGTTTGTAGGGACAGGGCTACACACCTGCCTGCCATAGTTTAATAGTTGAAGCATTTAAATAGAATGCTGGTAAACCCATTTAAAATAAATAATCTGATGCGATGTCTGATACCTTTTAAATTACCTGTAGTTTTAATTAGTTTCTTAATGGCTGGATTGTGCGTTTCATTTATCAATCGGGTTAACAAAAATCCAGTCTTGAAAAATGGCATCTGTAGATCTTCCTTACTAAGACAGGATGGACAAGCGATCATTTTCAATTTTGAAACCAAAGATAGCGCAGGGAGGAAAGTATTATACGTATTAAATGGAGGCGAAAAATTATTTGTAGATAATATAAAGACAAAAGGTGATTCTATTTTTATAGAAATGCCTTTTTTCGAATCTGGTTTTGCCGCGAGGTTAGATGAAAATGGAAACCTGCATGGCTCCTGGTTAAAAAAAGGTACCGATAGTGTTCGGATTATGCCTTTTATTGCGATGTTTAACCAGCCGCTTCGGTTTCCGGTAGCTTCTCCTCCCGCTTACAATATTTCCGGAAGATGGGCAGTTAGTTTCACAGATCGGAATAACAAGGTGTATAAGTCAGTAGGTGAATTTCAGCAAAATGGATCAAAGCTTACAGGCACATTCCTTACTGAAACCGGAGATTATCGTTACCAGGAAGGAGTAGTGACAGGAGATAGTTTAAAACTCTCCTGTTTCGATGGCGGAAATGCTTATCTGTTTACGGCCAAAATAAATAATGACAGTGCTATTTCCCCCGGAAGTTTTTATTCGGGAGCAGTGAATGTTGAAAAATGGACAGCAAAAAAAGATATCAACGCTTCTTTGCCGGATGGATACTCCGACACCACCTTAAAGCCCGGGGAAAATAAATTCAATTTTCGCTTCAAGAGTACCGATGATAAGTTCGTTTCAATAAAAGATGATAAATACAAAGGGAAAGTAGTGATAGTACAGTTATTGGGATCATGGTGTCCGAACTGTATGGATGAAACGAAATTCCTGAGTGAGTATTATAAGGCTAACAGGGAAAAGGGGATTGAAATTATAGGTCTTGCGTACGAGTACAGTACAGACTGGGAAAGATCAAAGAAGTCTGTTACTTCTTTTCAGACAAGGTTTGATGTTGCTTATCCAATACTTATCACCGGTGTAACCGCTTCGGATTCGTTACGAACAGAAAAAACATTACCCCAACTTAACAAGATCAGCGCTTTCCCTACTTCCATTTTTATAGACAAAAGGGGCATAGTAAGAAAAATATACACGGGTTTTACAGGTCCGGGCACTGGAGAGCATTACGAGGCTTTTCGGAAGGAATTTTACTGAGACAGTGAAGGGGTTGTTGTCTGAACTATGATACAGGCTTGCCTTTCGATGTTCGAGACTTGACTTCCGACGACTTCATGACTTTGAAAATCCGAATCAATGACTGTTATAAGCTACCCTCATTCTGCGTTTATCAAGTTTTAAATCTTGCTTTTTAGCCTGCAACAAGCTCCGTAAGACTTTCGAAGTCTTGAAGACTTCGGAAGTCAGCTCATTCTCGGCAAGACTTCCGATCATCAAAATTTGACTTTCTACGTTCGAGATCTGAATTTCAACGTTCGACACCTCAACCTTCGACGTTTGACACCAGATCATTGACTTTCGACCTTACTTTCAACATTCGATACCTGTCATTCGACGTTCTACAACTGACCTTAGACGTTTGACGCCGTCCTTGCGACGCTCGTGATCTGCCTTCCGAAGCTCTGGACCCGACCTTGCGACGCTCGTGACCTGACTTCCGATGCTCTGGACCAGACTTGCGACGCTCGTGATCTGACTTCCAACGCTTTGGACCTGACTTGACACGGTTCTGGACCTAACTTCCGATGCTCTGGACCTGACTTCCGATGCTCTGGACCTGACTTCCGATGCTCTGGACCTGCCTTCCGATGCTCTGGACCTGACTTCCGA
>JBDSBP010000526.1:0-5324 GCA_039921525.1 Chitinophagaceae bacterium
CATAAAAGAAAGTAGTTAATTCAAAATTCTTATAATAAAAATTCAGGTTTATACCAGCCGTATATGTGGGTAAAGGACTGCCTAAGACCGTACGATCGTTAGCAGAAAATTTTCCGTCCCCATCAACATCAGCAAAACGAATTCCGCCAATCCTGGCCCCAGGCTGGGTACTCTTGGTTACCTCTCCGGAATTCTGAAAAATGCCATCTTGTTGATACCCGTAAAATTCCCCGTATGGTTGCCCTACCCTGAAGATGGTGGTAGTAAGGCTTCTGAAATTGCCCAGCGCCATATCCTTCACCCCAGGAGCTAACGTTACAATTTTATTTTCGTTGCGGGCGAAATTCACACCGGCATCGAATCTAAAACCATCCTGGTTGCCTGGTTTAAAATGGTAATTCAGAACCACTTCTAAACCCTGGTTCAGCATATTACCTGCATTAACGTAGGGAGATGCCGATAACCCGGCTGCCTGGCTTGGCAGCGGAACAGGGAATAACATGCCGGAAGTTGTTTTCTTGTAAACATCTACCGACCCATCGATCATACTATTCATAATCGCAAAATCAATTCCTATGTTGGTAGATTTTACTGTTTCCCATTTAAGCAACGGATTGCCAATCTGGTTCTGCCTCGTACCTGCTGCTAACGTATTAGAGCCGGTAATAGGATAATAGCTATTTGTAATTAAGGACTGGTATACATCTACCGCGTTATTCGCGGGAATATTCTGATTACCTGTTTCACCATATCCTACCCTCACTTTCAAATCCTGCAGCCAGGCTGATCCTTTCAGAAAATTTTCGTCTGATATACGCCAGGCGCCACTAAAAGCCGAGAATATCCCATATCTGTTTACTGAACCAAAGGTGGAGGAGCCATCGCGTCTTACAGTTGCGCTAAAGAGGTACTTATCGCTGAAGGCATAGTCGGCACGGGCAAATAAAGAATAAAGCGAACCGATACTTCCGGTTTCGGAATTGCTGATATTACTTGAACCGGCATTCAGGTAATAGTAGTTCTGATCACCCAAAATGAAAAACCCGTTCCTTGCACCGGTTAGGTTCCTCGAACTGTTCCTGATGGCTTCCGAACCAGCGAGCACACTTAAGTTATGTTTGTCGTTAAAAACATGTTTGTAGTTGACGGTATTGGTCCATGTCCATTGGGTTCCGAATCCCTGCGTTGTGCTGTACGAATTGTTGGAGGAGCCCGTGGGTGCTTCCAGGTTTGGATAGGTGATGCTCTGCTGATTGTAATTATTTAGATTAACCCCAAAACTGGTTCTAACCACGAAGTCTTTTAGGATGGTGGCTTCGCCGAATATGTTTCCGAATAACCTGTTCTCCCTGGTGAAGTTGTCTTTAGCACGGTAAAGAACTGCCAATGAATTTCTGCCATCGCCGAGGTTACTTCCACGCGGACCGGCATAATTACCGGCAATGTCATAAAGAGGGATAATTGTTTGATTTTTATAAACTGAATTGATAACACTGTTTTCAGCATTGTAATCGCCGGGAGTATTGTTATTCGTAGCAAAGCCATACCCGTCTGTCCTGGTAAACAGGATATTTTCACCAAATTTAACCCTGTTATTAAAGGTGCCAAATTGGGCGTTACTGCGAACCGAGTACCTTTTAAAGCCAGTGTATCTTACAATGCCTTGCTGGTCCTGGTAATTGGCGGAAACAGAATAGGTGGCGTTCTTTCCTCCTCCGGTTGCGCCCAGTTGATAACTTTGCGTTATTCCATTGTGCATGATAGCCCGCATCCAGTCTGTACCGGCCTGGTTAGCTTTGGTTATCTGGTAAAAAGTGGCTGGATTGCTGCTATATCTGGCAGGATCGGAATCGGCTGCTGTTACATTCAATCCCGTTACACTACCCGCTATCAAATAGGTAGGTAGAACCGGTTCCTGTCCTTTGCCATACATGCCCCCAATAGCATCGCCCGGGTTTACACCCGCATTTCTATAACTCTGAAACAAATATTGGGCATACTGCAGGGGCGTTAAAAACTTCGGAAATTTTTCTGTAAAGGGTGTAGAGACTCCCACATAACTATCGAAGGTAAATTGGGGAGGGCCCTCTTTACCCTGCCGGGTAGTTATAATTACAACGCCATTGTTAGCTCTTGATCCATAAATAGAAGCGGCTGATGCATCTTTTAATACCTGGATATTTTGAATATCATTTTGATTAAGCCAGGATAATTTACCCTGGTAAGGCACCCCGTCTACAACATACAAAGGCTCGTTATTATTAATAGTACTAAACCCCCTGATCCTGATCTGCGGAGTTGAACCGGGTGACCCGTCATTGATGATATTTACGCCGGCAGCTTTACCCTGCAGTGCCTCGGTTGCACTGGCTGCAGACTGGGCCCTGAGTGACTGCATATCTACTACCGCTACAGCTCCGGTTAAATCTTTCTTGCGCTGCGCAGTATAACCTGTAACCAGTACGCCTTCCAGGGCTTTGGAATCATCTTCCAAACTTACATTAAGAATACCGGCAGCAGTGTAAGATCTCTCCATTGAATTATAACCTATGGTAGAAAATACAAGTGTGCCGGGTCCTTCAGGAACATTCAGCCGGTAATTGCCATCTGCGTCTGAAAGGGTGCCGGTTTTTGTTCCCTTCATTATTACACTTACGCCTACCAGGGGCAGTCCCTTCGAAGAGGTAAGTTTACCTGATATCGGCCAGGTCGGGACCTTTGATGTATTACTTAAAGGAGATGATTGTGCTTGTGCCGGTAAACATTTACCGGTAATAACAGCAAGCAGCAAAAAGACAAAGCAGTTTCGGGGCCATCGCCCTAAATTGTTTTTCATATGAATCGTTTTGGCATTGGGAAAATAAAAAGAAATCTCCGGCAACTGTTTGGTTAGTTTTTCAAAAACCTAACAGATCACGATGCTAAGAATTCCAGCAGATTTTCATCGTTATTAAATGCTAATGTAAATGATCTTATTGTAATTCAATCAATAAAAGAAATAGTAATAATTTATACCGGATATTATTATGATTTTACCTGAAATGTTCAGCACCTGACGATATTAATGTAAAGATGGCAACTATTCCTGGGCGAATCAGAACTAACGGTTATCGATAATTGCTTAATGATTATTTCTCCAAGAGGCTTTTTGGGACTAGCTAAAAGGTTGTTTCAAAGACCTGTGAGAGTGATCGCCTATCTTTCCCCTTCTTGAGTAAGGTAACAGTAAAGGACACAAATATGTAATCGTTTGGTCATGAATTGTCAGCCAAAGGAAAGGGCAAAATACATTAGCACAGGGTGCAGCCGCACGCAAGCCCTGTGTAAAGAGTATGATGTCACCAATCCCTGTACCGGTGAAATACATTAGCAAAGCAAGAAGCCAACGAAAAAAGTACCTGCTGGAATAACCGGCACGGCAGGAAACAAATATCCGCATTCTTCAAATCATATTTTATTTATAGGACTCCTGTTCATGGTAATATTTGACACAAAATTTCATCCTCCGCTAATATATCTCACCGGTACTGGGCTGTGCTCACAAACCAAATTTCATCACAGGGCTTCACCCTGTGCTAATGTATTTTGCCCTTACAGAGCCTCATCTAATTTACAATCATTTTAAGGGATGGAACTTTTCCCTTAATAAAATAAGAAGTGTCCTAAAAGTAACCTTGAATAAGGAGGGGAAGATAGCGCTGTCACCCCGACAAGTTGCCTCGCTTGTTTGTCTCTAAAATAGATTTTCAAAAATTATATACGAATCCCAGATTCATCCCATATGCGCGGTAACTTGATGTGGCATTACCTTTGTAAATGGTTTGAAATTCATCGGTGGTTTTATCAATTGGCTTGTACTTTTCTCTTCCTTTCAACAAAGGTGCATACGTTATGTGAGGACCGCCCTTAATAGTTAACCCTTCGGAAATTTTATATTGGAGATCAATCGCTGCATTAAAAGCAACGGTTAACCGATTTAAATTCTGCGCAGATTTTTGTTAGGTAAAACCGTAAAGCCGCCTTCCTGCAGTTCACGAACCAGGTTATCGCGATAGCTTTGCAGATCGTAAGATGTTTCAGCCAGGTAAATATTCCTTTTCACCACTTCTGCTGTTTCATATTTGTTTAACTTTTTGATAAGGTTGGCGATGTCCTGGGCTACATCGTCTAACTTATCCATGAACTCCTGTTGAATTTTATTATCAACCCAACTACCCCTTGCCAGCTCCCTGTACTTACCTGTTGCTGCTTCCTGGATATAAAATTTATAATCTAAAACTTCGTCAAAGATCCTGTGAATATCATCCGGCAGATTCTCCATCACATCTTTGTCGACGGGAGTTTTCATTACTTTAAAAATCCGCGATTTATTACCGATGCTTACTCCTCCGTTTCGGTCGGCGGCTTTATAAAACTCATCCAGTTCACGCCTGCACCAGTCTGAGCCCATATAACGGGGAGTGATAATAGAAACCATCACCTTGATCTTGGGAAATTGCGCAACGATTTCAGGTCCAAAAAAATCATTGCCGGTAAGTCTTTCATCACGCCATATATTTAACTCATGTCCTATAGCCTGTTCAAGCCGTCTTTCCAGCAGTTTGTGAAAGTCGGTAATCCATCCTTTGGCACCTTCATCAAGCGGTTTGTCGTCCAGGTGGGCATAACTGATAAAAACGTCTTTTTCAAATTTCATAATTGACTAATGAAGTATGCTTTCCAAAAGTGGGCTAACTGCCGGTGATAAAAGAGGTAATAGATTCGTAGCAAATAAGGGAACGAGTGTTAATTAGGGTAGAGATCAAATGTAGCAATTAATTGTAAAAAACCAAACATCGGGGTGTAGAGATTTTTAATGAGTGTGTGCTATGGGTGGGAATAGCCGTCAGGTATCAGGTATTAGCTATCAGCCGTCAGCAATCAGCTATCAGCCCAGGTCACAAGATTGATCCTATGTTACCATGTAAATAACCTGGGAGTTATATAAAAGGTACGAGAAGGATAACTCCGGAAGTTAACAGGTTAATGATTAATTGTATTCTATCACTTCCAGATAATAATTTTGGATCAGAAAATGCCGCAGTTCCTCATACCTCATACCTCAAACCTTTTATATAACATCCGCCAATAAACAGAATCACGATCCAATGCCTGACAAAAATGTAGGGGCGTTTGTAGGGGCAGGGTTTGCCCCCGCCCTGACTGCCTACGAAACTGACAGTATATTTATGGGAGACGTCGACAAAATACCACACGTATCCGGTGTAACAGGGCGGGGGCAAGCCCTGCCCCTACAAACGCCGCGCATCAAAAATGTTATTTAC
>JBDSBP010000527.1:0-3656 GCA_039921525.1 Chitinophagaceae bacterium
GTATTGGTTGTGCTTGTTTGTAATCGATAGGAACCGGGCGTAAATATACCATAACCTCCATATGCTTTGATAAAAAAGCGCTTATCTGAACTGTTGTACTCCTTCCCGGTTGACTGAGCTGTTCCTGCAAGTGTGCAGCATAATAAGATAAGCAGCAAGAAATTGATTTTGTGATTCATGGTTGTTAGATTTGGAAAATGAATGTTTGAGAAGAAAGAAATCCAATTACGGATTGATCCATTAAGGCAGGAATAAGTCGAAACTTACAGGGTAATAGTAACGCTAAATTAAAGTAGGGTTCGAACAACAGGGCAATGGAGGGAACGTATTATCAATATCTTTACCGCGCATGGTTCTGACAATTAAATATACTTTTAATTATCCAGAAAATCAAATAATTTGTATAATTTAGTTGGAACTATTTGGACATATTTATGGAAGTAGTTGCACCAAACATACGCACGATCCGGGCCTATTTAAAATACGTGCCGCTTATGGTATTGTTGCTGGGACTTTCTGGCTTTCTGCAATTGGCAAGTTTCAGTGAGGCTGACTTGGCCTACTACCTAACAGCCGCCCTGGCTGGTATGCTTGGAATTATCCACGTGCTGCTTCTCTACGGGTTCTTCGGGCTGGACTCACCCGTTTATATAAAACAATGCTGCATCCTTACGGCTACAATCCTCCTGATCAGTGCAGCCCTTTCAGGTACCGGGTATCTTATTATGGGGCTCGACATACACTTCCTGGGCTATCTTTCCGCTTTCATCATTCCATTTCTGCTGAGCCTTGGGTACAGCTATTACCTGCAGATACCTGCAAGTACCCACAAATACTGGTATCACCCCCTGCAGCCGCATCATGTTCCGCCTCCGCTCGATCAGGCCGATACCGAGCTGGTGAAATTTGTATTAAGTAAAAGCTCCATCTCCGCTATCGAGACAAGCTTTACCCTCGATGCTCCGGTTGATTTGCCGGTCAGCCAAATTTTTATCAACCTGATCAATGAACACAACAGATCAAAAGCAGATCAACCGATTGAATACCTGGACCAATACCATGAACCGGTGGGATGGCTTTTTTTCGTCAGGCAGGGCATGCTGTTCAAAAAACAGTTTATTGATCCCGATCTTACCCTTCGCGGTAACGGGATCCGGCCTGGCAAAATAATCTATGCAACCCGCAAACTCTCCGCTCTGCAATCAACAAACTAATCGGGAAAGGCTTTATCACCCTACAGCGTGCACGATCTGTGTTTCTTTTTTCCTAACGGTGAGCTTTAGGGGAAGACGGATTGTGTCTTTTTTAATTATGATGAGAATGCTCGCACGCAAACTGTCTGAATGGCTGTCGGCCAATTCGGGCATCTGCGGCACGGTAACTGATATAAGGGTTGGGGATGTGTTTAAAATTGTTCCCGGATGCTCATTGAAATAAACCTGCATATCACCGGAGTTCAACGGAATGTTCTTTCCCAAAATTACAATAAAAGATTTTTCAGAGGCGGCCTTCGGGTAAAAGCCTGTTATTTCAATGTTGGTTTTGTGAGAATCACTTTTTAAAAGAAGCCATGATAAGATAATCACTGTAAGTACTGCAACCGCAGCAATCAAAAAGCCCCTCAGGTGCGGATGTTTAAGCCCCTGCAGGTCTTGTACAATAATCGTGGGTTTCTGGGCATCATCTTTCAGTTTAATTGTTACAATACTGCTCTCCGAAGTACCCTGCAGATTAGAAGCATTCAGCTCATAGTGTACTTCATCTTGCGTTTCCTCCAGGGGTTCGCTGATGGAAGCCCTCGTCTGACTATTACCTGGCTGACTGAATAATTTACCATTCCGGTATAACCTTAGCACATCAGCATTTTCCAATTGCCAGCTCAGTGTAAAAACTTTACCTCTTTCAACAACCTCCTTGTTGGTTACAAAATAAACAATGCGAAGGTTTCTTTCAGTTTCACCAGGCATACTATTTTCATCCGGTTCATCAGTCTCCACAGGCTGGCCGGGGGGTTCAGGAGCAGGCTCAGTAGAAGCCTGCTCGCTAAGATCTATTGGCGGTTGCGAGACAGTCTCTACCTCAGGTGGCCATTGCCTGATAGTACATATTTTTTCAACGATCAGTTGTTTAATTTCATCAGCAGTTGTAGGGGATGATTGAATATTTAGCCCTTTTTTCAGTACCTGTATAAACAGCGTCCGGAAGCCGGGATCGAACCTGTCGAGCACCTGCGGGAGTTCCTCGAAAGCCTGGTCCGACATATACTCCTGGCTGTCGCTCAACGAAAACAGCTTGAGTTGCAAAATCAAAAAGATGCTCTGAAGAAGGTTCAGGGCTATACCTGATATGTCAGAAATTTTAAGGCCCTCGACCCCGATAATTTCTTTATAAAACTTGTACACAAGCGCCCAGTATACCATGTTTACATCCATGTCGTTACTCGGGCTTGTTGAGGCGGGTTGACAGCTGTCGAGGTCTATAAGAAAATACTTTTCCCTTTTATCTGCAAAAATGTTTTTCTCACATAAATCAGCAAACCAAAAATCGTTTTTATGAACCGACGCCAGGGCGCTGAACAGACCTTGCGTCAGGGTATTTATATTGACATGCCGGTTGTCTCTAATCAGTGCTTCCAGCGTTGCTCCCTGTATGTATTCGTGGAATAAGTAATAAACCTGCTTGCGATTTTCTTCCACGTGTACAATATCGTATGTACGCGGAAGATTTGATTCGTTTCTGAATTTTAATTTCATCAGCAACTCCCAGCCGGAAATGTGCTGCGGGCCTTTTATTTCAAACCGCTTGATAAAACAGTTGCTCTTTCCCACCATAACGGGACATTTAAAATAATGCCTTGAATTGAACATCCATCCTTTAGGGTAATCGGAAACATACTCATATTCCCTTTCATTGATTACTACTTTCATCGTAACATGCTTTACGTTAGAGTTGAAAAGGGTTCCTTTTTTATCATTCAAGGCTTGCAGATACAGTCCGGAAGAGTGTGCCAGTCACCTTCTTCCTAATACATTTCCTATTCTTTTATGCTGTCAATAATAGTTATATTATCAGATTCCGCATTATTTTCCAATTTTATATTATATTCTTTTTGGTTACCGCAAACCTACCTTCCGTACCTACGCTCAAATTTAATCATCTTCTTGTTACCCTATAGCGTAAAATACGACTTTAAGAGCAGGATCGATCCCTCAACTCAAATGTGTCTATGGACATACCCTGAATAGTATGGTGCAATATGTAGATTTACTTTCACCCCTAAATAATGTAAACAGGGCGGCATGGAAAGGAATCATTGGAAAAAGCTTCACCGCAGACAGCTTCGACAGTTACTGCCATACCGTTACCTGGAGTACCTGGAGGCGCTCCTTTATTGTGCTTCACAACACGGCTATTCCTTCACTTGTAATGCGACAAAACGGATTCAGCCAGGACCAGATCAACAGACTACAATCTTACTACAGCGATGATCAGAACTGGAGGCCGGTCCACATCTTTTTATTTTTAACGTATTTACGCGTCATTTAGCCCCTTACCCAAATGTAATACCCTAATAACAGCCAACTTTTTTTTCGAACCACGTGTAAATTCTTTTCTTTCCATAATATCGGGAGTTCAATATTTCAATGAACAATAAG
>JBDSBP010000528.1:0-6613 GCA_039921525.1 Chitinophagaceae bacterium
TGTTATTATTCACAGCAGCTTATTCAATGCGGCATAATACAGCAACATAATCGTTTTGGCATCCTTGATCTCTCCTTTTTCAATCATGGTCATCGCTTCCGGCAATGAGATCTCTAAAACCTCGATATCTTCATGGTCATCTACCAGTCCACCACCTTCGTTTAATTTCATATTCTTTGAATATTCCGCGACAAAAAAATACAGGATTTCAGTAACGGAGCCGGGCGACATGTAGGCTTCGAATATTTTGCGCACATGCAAAACTTTATAACCGGTTTCCTCTTCGGTTTCTCTTTTAATACAATCTTCTGCGTTGTCTTTATCCAGCAGGCCGGCACAGGCCTCTACCAGCATTCCTGAAGGATTGCCGTTTATAAAAGAAGGTAACCGGAACTGCCTGTTTAATATAACCGTTCCATATTCTTTATTATAGAGCAATATGGTAGCACCATTTCCCCGGTCGTAGGCTTCACGGCTGATGGTGGTCCATGAGCCATCTCTTTGCTGGTAATCAAACGTGATATTCTTTAGCGTATACCAGTTTTTTGAGAGAATTTCTGTCTTTTTGATTTTTACTCTTTCGTTCATTGGTTGAGGTATGAGGGATCTGGTTTTAGGTATGAGCCACGGATAAGATGTGCTTAATCTAAAAAGTCTTCTCTTTCGGCAGGCCCTTCTTTTTCAAATAATTTATCTATTGCACCGGCAAACATGGGAAATTTTGCCTTGGTAAAAGATTTTATAACATCGATCGACTTTATGGCCTGCTCAGTGGTTAAGCCCGCTTTTTCTTTTAAGCTGTTTATCAGTTCTTCCATAGAAAAATTTGTTTGGTAAATAAAAAGATGCTTTCGGCAATCAGCTATCAAAGGGTTTATACGAAAAATGTGAAATGTTAATCGCATTTAAAACGCTGATCAATATTTCACATTTAATTTCGCGGTAAATTAAGCCACTTTCAGCAGGCTCATTTTACTCTTATCAAATTTCTTTCGGGCATATTCTAAGGTGAGATGAATAGATTTTTCCTTACCCGATGGCATTTCAAACATGGCATCGGTTAATATACTTTCGCAGATGGAACGAAGGCCTCTTGCACCTAATTTATATTCCATCGCTTTCTCAACCATAAAATGCAACACCTCCTCATCCATGGTAAGTTTGATATTCTCCAGGTCAAACAATTTTTCATATTGCTTGACAAGGGAATTTTTCGGTTCTGTTAAAATAGACCGAAGCGTAGGTGCATCCAGCGGATTAAGATATGTAACCACCGGTAAACGCCCTAATAATTCGGGAATTAATCCAAAATTCTTAAGGTCTTGTGCATTAACGTACTGTAGAAGGTTTTTCTTAGCTGCTTCCTGCTGTTCCTTATTTACATTAAAACCAATCGCGTTTGTATTAATTCTCCTGGCAATTACCTTATCCACTCCGTCAAACGCGCCACCACAAATAAACAGGATATTCTGGGTGTTGATTTTTATAAGCTTTTGTTCAGGATGTTTGCGGCCACCTTGCGGTGGAACCAGAACGTCGGTGCCTTCCAGTAATTTTAACAAACCCTGCTGAACACCTTCACCGCTTACATCACGGGTTATCGAAGGATTATCACCTTTGCGGGCAATCTTATCCAACTCATCAATATATACTATTCCTTTCTCTGCGGCGGAAACGTCATAATTGCAAACCTGTAGTAACCGGGTCAAAATGCTCTCCACATCTTCACCAACATAACCTGCTTCCGTGAATACCGTTGCATCTACAATTGCAAAAGGCACGTTTAACAGTTTGGCGATCGTTTTCGCCAATAAGGTTTTGCCTGTTCCCGTTTCGCCTACCATAATGATGTTGCTCTTCTCGATCTCTACTTCATTATCACCGATCTTCTGTTGTAATCTTTTATAGTGATTGTAAACGGCCACAGATAGCACTTTTTTAGCATCATCCTGACCTATGACATATTCATCCAGGAAACGTTTCATTTCCATCGGTTTTTTAACAGTAAGTTTGAACTGGGAAGAAGAAACGCCGCTTTCATTACGGATCATTAATTCCTGCTCTATGATTTCACGCGCATGCTCTACACAATTCTCGCAAATATGACCTTCCTGCCCTGCGATGAGAATTTTAACCTCATCCCGGCTTCGACCACAAAAGGAGCAATGCAATGTATTTTTAGCCATTTGTTACTAATTTAAAGAGTACAAAGTTATCCAACTTATTGGATAACGAAATAATAAAACCGCTGCAATCGCAACGGCTTTACCAAAATTCTAATTTTCAATGAAAATCAGAACAAAATATGTTTTAATATCCCGAATTATAATTTTTCAACGATTTTATCCACAATGCCGTATTCAACCGCTTTTTTCGCTTCCATCCAATAATCACGATCGAAATCTCTCATAATCTGCTCTATTTTTTTGCCGCAATTATCAGCCAATATTTTTGCCCCAAGGTCCTTTGCACGTTTTGTTTGTTCGGCCTGAATTTCAAGGTCGGCACTTACACCCTGCATATAACCACCAAGGCTTGGTTGATGAATCATCACTTCACCGTGAGGAAAAATAAAGCGTTTGCCTTTTTCTCCTCCGCTTAACAAAATAGAACCCATTGATGCAGCAAGCCCCATGCAGATAGTGCTTACAGGACTTTTTATCATTCTCATGGTATCATAGATAACCATGCCGCTTGTAACCATCCCGCCGGGACTATTGATGAAAAATTTAATTTCTTCTCCTGGTTTATCAGCATCCAGCAAGAGTAGTTTGCCCACGACATCCGCTGCCGATTTATCATTGACTACGCCCCATAAATAAACCGAGCGGGTTTCAAAGAAATATTTCTCCATCTTCTTTACCATCATCTTCCCCATCTCCTGCGATTTTTCTTCTTTGGGTTCGGTTTCTGGTTCATCATCTTCCATTCTAAAAGGCTGAATTAAATATTTTGAGTGGTTCATAATTTGAATTTTCTTTTATTGTAAAATTTTCATGTTTAGATTGACGTCTATGGCGATGCACTGATAAAAATTATCGATTATTCCGGTTTTTTTACTTTTCTCGGATTAATCAGTAATACATCATCTACTAACCCATATTCTTTGGCTTCCTCACCGGTAAACCAATAATCGCGATCAGAATCCTTTTCTACTTGTTTTAATGTTTTACCCGTATGATATGCAGTGATTTCATACAATTCCTTCTTCAACTTCCTGATTTCATTTACGGTTATTTCTATATCGGTTGCTTGTCCGCCGATTCCGCCACTCGGTTGATGCATCATTACCCGTGAATGCTTTAACGCCGTGCGTTTACCTTTAGTACCTGCGCACAACAATACCTGGCCCATAGATGCGGCCATGCCTATACATATCGTAGATACGTCCGGAGTAATATATTGCATAGTATCGTACACTCCCAAACCGGAATACACGCTTCCGCCAGGGCTATTTATGTACATCTGAATATCCCTGGTACGGTCAGTACTTTCAAGGAACAGTAGCTGGGCAGTTACAATATTTGCCACTTCGTCGTTTATGGGGTACCCGAGAAATATAATGCGATCCATCATCAGACGACTGTAAACGTCCATGACCGCTACATTCATAGGGCGCTCTTCAATAATATTCGGGGTGAGGTCGTTAATCTGGTATTTCTGGTAACTGTTTAGCATATTACTCGAAATACCTCTGTGCTTTACAGCATATTTTTCAAATTCGTGCTGAGTATTCATGGTTTTTTTCAATTTTAGATTTATTCCTTCCCATCCACGCAGAGAAGCAGGGATCAAATATATTAATGTTTAAATTTTAATTCATGAAAGTATGCGCTATTCATTCAAATCTCCGTCCAAAATCTTAAAGCGTCAAAAACCTGACAGACTTACATATTCCTCCGTTGCATTCCTCCCAATTCACAGTAAACTGTGTAATTAATGACAATTAATTTAAAAAAGAGGCCGGCATAGTTGCCGGCCTTAGTAATTTAAAGTTTAATGTTTAATGTACAAAGTTGAAGTATTTCGTTAAACCGTTGCCCACGGTTTTAGATATAAGCTGATAGTTGACCGCTGATAGCCATATTCTTACCTGATCATTAATATTCAATCAATGTACATGCTTGTGTTCTTCCAGCATTTTAGTAAAATCATCCACACTGATGGTTACTTCAGCAGGATGTACCTGTGTTTCTGCCCATGAAAACAGTTTGTTGGTCTGGATACGTTGATAGCTATCTTCTACAAACTTATTGTCTTTCATCATCCTGGCTATGTAGTCTGCCACCCAGGGTTGGTCAATATTGATATTACTTCCTCCCATATACCCTAATAACTGGGCTTTTGCAAATTCAACCAGTTCCTCCGGGGTTACTTCAATGTTAACATCGCGAACCAGTTTCTCGGTAATTAAACTCCATTTTAACTGATTTACAAAAACCGGGAATTCACGTTCTACTTCGTCCGGTGATTTTTGCTTTTCTGTTCCTGTAAGCATCCAGCGTTTTAAAAAATCTTCTGGAAAATCTATATTAGTATGCAGAAGTTCATGATAAATCTGGTCATGAAGCTTGCTGCGGGTCTGGCTATCCCACTGGGTTTCAATTTCATTCCTCATTTCGTTTCTAAATTCTTCTTCCGTATTAATTTCTTTACCCGGATAAATCAGTTTAAAAAATTCTACCGCTAACGCTGGTTTTTCAATCGAACTCACCTTGTCGATCAGCAGCTTAAAAAATTTGTCCATGGCTTCCTGCTCGTCTTTAACCAGGGCCAGCTCCGAAATAATCCACTTCATTTCTTTTTCTTCAAAAGCCCTGGAAAGATGGATTATCAAAAAATCTCCTATTTTCTTTCCCATTAGTTCATTACGAAAATCATCGGTAAAATATTTAACCTGTAAAGATGTTTCTTTCCTGGTACCACCTTCTATTTCATTTCCTTCTGCATCAGTTTCAATGAATGTCACAATCAGTTCATTGTCTTCGGAAGTAACTTCCTGAGCATCGGTTTTTTCGCCACCGCGGATCAGCGTGCGGTCAATTTCTTCATTAATCATTTTATCAGTGACATCAATTTTATATTTTGTTACATGTGCCTGAGCAAGGTCTGCAATAGAAAATTCAGGTTTCAAGCCTACTTCAAATGAAAACTGGTATTCATCGGGTTGATTCATATCCAACTTTGGTGCATCATTATCGGGTAATGGAAGGGGTTGAGCAAAGATGTTCAATTGTTCATTCTTCATGTAATCGGTTAATCCCCTCTCCACGCTTTTTATAACTTCATAGGCAAATACGGAAGAACCGTACATTTTTTTGACCATTCCCACCGGAACCATACCCTTGCGGAAGCCAGGAATATTCGCCTTTTTGCTATAATCTTTAATCGCTTTCTGAAAAGAAGGAAGGTAATCATCCTTCGCTACTTTCACAATGATCTTTTCGTTCAGTATACCAATGTTTTCCCTCGTAACGGTAGCCATTTATTGTGTTTTAAAATGTTTATAATTTCAGTGAAATGCAAAAGGTATTATTATATACCTGTTTTTGGGGAGGCAAAGTTAGGGTTTTTGGAGGAAAACGGGCTATCAGCTTTCGGCTATAGGCTATCAGCTATTAGCTATCAGTCTGACAAATCGGTTAAGAATCTACAGTCATAATAATATAAAGTCTGGTTTGTGAGTATAGCCGAAGTTGATAATCCAAAAGCTGATATCCGGTAGCTTGTAGTTGATAGCCTCACAGCTAATTCTTATCCTGCAAAATCAAGATCGGTATATTGGTTTGATAGATCATTTCCTTTGTATGGTGGGTTCCGAATAGTCGTTCTATCACATTATGTTTATGCGCAACCATGGTAAGAAGCTGGGGCGAATGTTTTTCAATGAACTGTTGAAGTCCATGTTCAATATTATTATCTTCAATAATTGTGTACTGGGGGTCCGTATCGTCTAATACCTGCTCTATTTTTTCTTTTCCATTTACTTGTTCAATGGAAAGAGTTTTCCCTGCTTTCTGAACGTTTACCACTATCAACTGCGATTTGAATGTTTTAATAAATGATTTTAACGGTGCAAAAAATGACAGGTTTACTGCATAATTGAAATCTGTGGCATAAGCAATCAACCTAAAGGGAACGAATCTTGCCCCTTCGGGTATTACTAATACGGGTTTGTGGCATTTTCTTATGACAGCAATTGTTGTACTGCCGATCAGTTTATCAAATTCACCACCTCCATTCATGCCCATAATTACCAGGTCGATATTTTTTTCTTTTTCAATGTCACGAATCTCATCAGATGCCAATCCGAGTTGTACAAGCCATTCTACTTCTATATTCATAGTTTCAAAAAGCCTGTTCGTTTCCTTTTTCAGCGCATTTTCACTGGCTTTTTGCATTTCATCTGCCGATACCATCACATAAGGAATTTCAGACACGGGAACAGGCAACATATAAACATGTAACAAAACCAGTTTCGCCCCTAATTCTTTACACAAGAGTCCAGCATAATTGGCTGCGTTTTCTGCGGTTGGAGAAAAGTCGGTTGGCACCAGGATGGTGTTCATGGTTAATTATTTCCGATAAAGCTACCCAAATACCCTGAAAAATT
>JBDSBP010000529.1:0-4285 GCA_039921525.1 Chitinophagaceae bacterium
AGAACTTTTAATTAGTACCAAATGTGGCCTCGACAGGAATCGAACCTGTGTCTGGAGCTTCGGAAACTCTTATACTATCCATTGTACTACGAGGCCTGCAAATTCATTTAATCAACCCACCGACGTTGCCGCTAAAGATCTTAATGGCAACGGCGAGCAAAATTACACCAAAGAACTTACGTACAGCAATTAAACCTGATTTTCCTAAAATTCTGGCAATCATTCCCAATGATTTCAACACAATGAAAACAATAATCAGGTTTACAAATATAGCCAGGTAAATGTATAATTCCCGGTAATCGGCTTTTAATGACATTATGGTCGTTAACGTACCCGAGCCGGCGATCAAGGGAAAAGCGATGGGCACTACTGTACCGGATTTAACATCATCGTCACTTTTGAAAAATTCATGTCCCAGAACCATTTCCAATCCTAAAATAAATATTACAATAGAGCCGGCTACAGCGAAGGAGCCGATGTTTAAACCCATAAGATTTAGAAATGTTTCTCCTGCCAGCAAAAACAATATCATAAAGGCACCTGAAATCAGGGTAACCCACACTTCCCTGATCCCGCCCATTTTTTCTTTCAGCGAAATCAGCAGGGGAACGGATCCCACTATATCAATCACGGCAAAAAGTGCAAAGGTGACCGTAAGAAATTTGTCAAATTCGAAATTCATGTCCGGTAGGTTTTTTCAAAGTTAGAAGGCATGCGGCAAAACTGCTAATAATGAATTTAATGCTGCCGTTTTAGCCACTAGGCACATAGGCGCAAAGGAAAGCCAAGGTATCAACTCATGAAAACAGTTTCTAACAATCTTCTTTGTGCTTTCGTGCCTCGGTGCCTTTGGCTAAAATGATCCGGGTAACTATTTCCGTGCCTCGTTAACGCCCCACCCGGGTTTTGTAATATCCAGGTTATCTCCATAAGCTTCCATCTCTTTTGCCAGCAAACCTTTCAACGCTGCAACTTTTGCCTGGTAACTTTTCGAATTAGCCAGGTTATGCAGTTCGTCAGGGTCGGTATTACAATTAAACAGTTGAGTGTTTTGAATGCCCTTCACGTTATACAATATCAACTTCCAGTTGTCAATAGTTCTAATGCCTCGTTGAAAATTACGATATAGAAAATACACATCATCCCGAATTTTTTTTGATGATCCGGATATTATTGGTTTAAGGCTTTTGCTTTCTACAGTTACTGCCTTAGGGATAGCCAGGTAATCCATTACGGTAGGATTTATATCCGGCAAATAACAGAGTGCAGCACTTGTTTTATTCTTCGGTACACCCGGTCCGGAAAAAATAAGCGGTACCCTGATGCTATGATCGTACAGGTTTTGTTTACCCAATAAACCATGATTGCCAACAGCCAGTCCATTGTCGCCGGCAAAAACGATTAATGTATTATCGGCAAAGCCGTTTGCTTTAAGTGCTTCTATT
Organism: Chitinophagaceae bacterium; assembly: GCA_039921525.1. Lineage (GTDB taxonomy): Bacteria > Bacteroidota > Bacteroidia > Chitinophagales > Chitinophagaceae > JADCRZ01. The sequence continues at coordinate 1,446 of JBDSBP010000529.1, forward strand.
ATAACTCCCACACGGCTATCCATCTCCGTTATCATAGCATAATAGCTGGTAAGTTCTTCTATAACGGCTTCTTGTGTGCGAGGATGGGGTAGGAGATTTTCATCTCTTACTTCCAATTCACCATTGTCGAATGGATGGGCCGCCATAAAAGATTTCGGCAGCGGGATCTTTTTCGTAACATACATATCCCTGAATGTTTTTGGCGGGGTCCGGGGATCATGGGGAGAAGTAAATGATACATAACATAAAAATGGTTTTTCACTGCCTTTTTGTTTGTTAATAAATTCAACAGCGGCTTCTGTATAAGACTGGCTGGAATAATGATCACCCTTCCATTTGGACGAATCGGGGTATCTGCCGGATGGGTCGTAGTGAAACAGTTGAGGATGTTCCTGTCCGCCAGCCTCTGGCATATGCATCCCGCCAAAAAAAATATTCTCTCCTGAACTAAACAATCGGTTATAGGATGTTTTATCGCTGTGCCATTTTCCGGTTGCAAAAGTGGTATATCCTGCAGCACGTAACAGTTCCGGGAAAGTCTTCGTTTTTTCAGGAATGATAGTTCCATCACCGGTTAAGTGATTGGCATAAGTTCCCGTCATGATCATAGCGCGACTGGGGGCGCAAATAGCACCCTGCCTGCCACCCATAATATGCGCCCTGGTAAAAGCAAACCCATTCCTTACAAGATTATCAAGATTAGGAGTGATGACGTCAGGATTGCCCAAACCATGAATGGTATTATAGCGTTGATCATCAGACAGGATAAACACTACGTTTATGTGCTTCATCTGCTGCGCACTAACTTCATTAAAAAAAAGCAGCATCCCGGCGATCACAAATAGGACATGAGCAAAGATTATTTTTTGTACGTTCATACCTTATATTCTATATTGATAAAGGTAATTAGTCGGCGGCAATGTGAACAGTATTTTAATTAAAAGAGCGGCGCTTGCAGGGGCGAGGTTTGCCCCCTCCCTGACTGCATATTCAAATGCTTGAATATTATCGGCAACGTCGACAAAATACGACATGTATCCTGTGTAACAGGGCGGGGGGCAAACCCTGCCCCTACAAACGCCTTGGATGCATAATAAAATGCTTGAATATTTTTCGGGAACGTCAACGAAATATTACATGCATCCTATGTAACAGGGCGGGGGCAAGCCCTGCCCCTACAACGCCCCAGCTTAAACAAGATAACTATCAAAAGTAACTTGCATTCTCGAAGGGACAAATTCCTTTTGAAAACTCATATCTCAAACCTTTTATAACTTCCAGGTTATTTACATTGTGACATCGGACAAGCTGGTAACCAAAGCTGATAGCTGATAGCCGATAGCTGATAGCCGATAGCCGACACCCGACACCCGATAGCTGACTGCCGTACTCATCTACAACTGAACCGTTAACCCACCGGCCACCATAAACGGTATCGAATTATATCCCCTGGCATCAAAAAATTTCTTATCAGTAATATTCTGAAAATCTGCAAAAAAACCTACATGTTTATTATAATTATAAGACGCATGAGCTCCTAACAGAGTATAGCTGTCTAAAAGAACATCTGGTAGCCGGTATCCGCCAACATCTCTTCTGTCACTTACATATTTAATGGTGGCACTCAACGTTAAGGAAGGCGTTACTTTAAAGTCTGCGCTAAAATTTATACTGTGCTTCGGCCTCCTTAGCGCATAAGCATAAGAGGTATCTTTGTTCTGCAATACACGGTTTTGTGTGGTTTCTGTAACAGATAAATAGGTGTAATTGGCCTTAAGGGTGACAAAATCCGCCGGGTTTATAATCACTTCCCATTCTATGCCCCTCGCAACCTGTTTGAAGAAATTGAAATATTTAAAAGTGATATAATTATAATCAATCCCATTTTTTATATCCCTGTAGAAAAAGACAACCCTGTTGCTAATCACCTTGTGTTGTTGATGTACACCGATCTCATAGTTCATTGATTTTTCTGCATCAAGGTTCCGGTTCCCGCCGGACCCATCATACAGCTGGTAAAGACTGGGCGCTTTAAATCCAGTGGCGATACTGCCGAACACTCTGAAATGCTCTGAAAAATTATACGAAGGATTAAATGTATACGTGGAATTGCTACCGTAACGCGAATGTACATTTAGTCTTCCTCCCAGTTCCACATTCAGTTTAGTATCCTTACTATTATAATTAAGGGAAGCGTATGCGGAAGTCTGGCTCATAGAGGTGTCTTTAAAGCTGCTTCTGTACGGTCCAAATGAACTGACGGACAAGTATTGGTTGTTCATACTTGAAAAACGGTAGTCACCACCCTGCAGTAAAGTAAACCCTGAACCCAACCGGGTGCTGGCATAGAGTTCAATGAATTGTGCTTTGCCATAATAATCATTAGATGAAAATTTTGAAAAGCCACCAACAGAGGCGCTGTCATCCAGGTAATTTCTTTTTATATCACTGTATTGGAAATTGCCGACGATAGTTATAATATCACGCTTGTATTGAAAACCGGCACCGGTAATGATATTCTTGTTGTTAATGGTAAAATCTTTATCATCGTTGAATGCGCTGGCATCTATATCGCTCTTATATTGGTTGTATTGAAAAAATGATTTGAAAAGCAAATACTCACTGGCCTGGAACTGCACCTGTGCGTTAGCGATATTCCCATCATATCCGTCCCTGTCAAAACCACCTTTCCCTGATGTATCGCGCGATGATGAAAATCCAGCTGTCAATAATTTTGAATAGCGGAGTGAATAGGTCAGTTTATTTTTTTTACCATACAACTGAACGTTACCTTTAAAAGTGCCCTGGTTGCCCGTGGCAAGTGCAGCGGAAATATTAAA
>JBDSBP010000530.1:0-23304 GCA_039921525.1 Chitinophagaceae bacterium
TTTTTTGATACTCGTTTCTGTCTCTTTTCCCTTCTATATAAAGCATTAAATTGTCCTGTAAAATAACATATTCTTAATAATCATTTATTTAGACAGATGTTTATTAAGTGTTGATATATTAGAAATATTAATAATTTATCCAATAAAACACTATCTTTATTCATATCTTAATAAGATGAATCTAGACGATTTTTTACTCATAAGCGAAGTTGAGCAAGACGAAGAAATTCTGGACCATGGGATTTTTACAGGAACCTACCAGCGCGAAAATTTAATGTATGATATTTATCGTCTTTACGATTTCTATGTAACTGTTTGCTACGATCCGTCCATCAACGACCGTGGAAAAATAACTGCCAACGCCACCACAAGTTTTCCCGATGGAGATAGCGCATAAGCTATAAACTACAGTTCACCGGCCTCCCTCTTCAGCTAGTGTCATGTCAATAATAAACTGTCGGTTATGTTGGTTATCAGCCTTCAGCTATCAGGAAAAAAAGGCGCGAAGTAGTTTCCTCCTGATAGCAGATAGCTGAATGCTGATAGCCCAAGCGTCATCTTAAAGTTGACTAACACTTGTTAAACAGGCGAGGGTTGTTTAATATAGATGTATTTTTCTCATGCATAATATCGGATCCCTCACACCTTTTCTTCCCATTTACTTGCAAAAGGCAAAAGATTATTTTATCTTTCGGATCCCAAATAAATAATCTTTCAAATACAAATCTCTACCCTATAAAGCAACTACAGCAACCGCTGCAGTTTAGTAATATTTATTTACATAACTTAATCAATTTAAAATGGAAGAAAGATTTCCTGACAGTGCTGCACAGCAAGGGCCCACAAAAGCCATGCGACTTATTTTTGAATATGAAGGAGACCAGGTGCGCCTGATTAGCCAGACTCCGGTTGACATGGCCCTGACCGGTTCGGATATTGCTCATGCGGAACATGCAGCTTATTTTGTTGATACAAGAGATGCGGCAAATCAGACCTTGGCGAGGGTAAGTGCTCCAGGTGCGTTCGCTTCCAGTACGGAGGTTTTTCCTGAACAACATGGAGCTCCCATTACGCGTGTTGAAGTGGCAAATCCAAAAGGTGCTTTTACGGTTATAGCCCCCGCACCCGACGCAACCCATCATGTTACTGTAATGAAAGCCGCCCCGCGTGTTTCCTCTATACCCGGAGCTGCACAGGACTTAACTGCCACAGGTGCGCCTGAAACTGAACTTGCCAGCTTCCCAATATCTATTCAAAACAGTCCAAAACAAGAAGGAGGTGCAAATTGAGTATACTAGACGGCTCCATTCTTGGAATGACCCAAATCTCGGGATCTGCTCCCCGTAACAGGGCGTTCAATGTGGTTATACTGGGAGATGGTTTTACGAACGCGCAGCAGACGGCCTATAACACTGCCTGCACTAACTTTATGAACGCTTTTTTGGCCACTCCTCCTTTTAATACTTTAACTCCGGCTATCAATATTTTCCGGGTAAACATCGCCTCTACAGACTCGGGGGCGGATGATCCCGTTAGCGGCGGTGGCACCGGCGCAACAGCACGAACTTATTTCGACAGCACGTTCGGTGGTAATGGTATCAGACGACTTCTAGTATGCAATAACACAACGGCGCTAACCGTAGCAGCTACCCAGGTACCCCAGTTTACGGTAGTACTTGTTGTAGTGAACTCGACCATTTATGGTGGAAGTGGTGGCGCCCTCGGAACGTTTTCACTGGCTGGAGGTGCCAATGAGATTGCTATTCATGAAATGGGTCATACCGCCTTCGGTCTTGCAGATGAATACCCGTATTATGCAGGTGGAAGTGAAACTGGTCATGATCGTCACCCTGCCGGTGATCCGGGAGAGCCGAATGTTACTACTAATACCAATCGCTCCACTCTTAAATGGAACTGGGCCGTACTGGCTGCGACGCCATTGCCGACCATGTCAAATCCTAATTGTGGCACGGTAGATAGCAGGCCAAGCACCGCAGCGTCCGGCACGGTTGGGCTTTTTGAAGGGGCTCATTATTATCATTGCGGAGCCTTTCGGCCCGAGTATGATTGTAAGATGCGTAACCTCGGCGTTCCCTTTTGTCGCGTTTGCAGGCAGGTGATCATTAATAGGATTGGTCCTTTAATGCCCTTTGGAGATTGGCAGCAACTGGATAACAATGCGGCTACCAAGGGTATTGCGGCGGCTGGAAATAATCTTTACCAACTGCATACCAACGGGAAAATATGGCGGTACACGGGAACACCAATGACCGGCTGGCAATTGCTCGACAATAATACTGCTACGATAAGCATCGTTGCCGGTGGTAACAATTTGTACCAGTTGCATAACAATGGAAAAATTTGGCGCTATACCGGTGTACCATTAACTGGCTGGCAATTATTAGATAACAATGCCGCTACCAAGGCTATCATTGCGGCTGATAACAATCTTTACCAGCTACATAACAATGGCAAAATTTGGCGCTATACCGGTGTGCCACTAACTGGCTGGCAATTATTAGACACCAATGGGGCTACCGTTTCAATTGTGGCCGGTGGCGGTAATCTTTACCAACTACATAATACGGGAAAGATCTGGCGGTACACGGGGGTACCTTTAACAGGATGGCAGCAAATCGACAACAACCCTGCCGCTAAAGCTATTGTTGCCGTTGATAATACGCTCTATCAAATGCATAATAATGGGAAGATATGGAAGTACACAGGTGTACCAATGACAGGTTGGCAAATGCTGGATAATAATGCGGCAACTTCAGTTATTGCTGCGGGTGGAAATAACCTCTTCCAATTACATAATAACGGTAAAATATGGAGATATACAGGACCGCCATTAACAGGCTGGCTGCAACTGGATAATAATGCTGCGTCAATAGCCATAGTTGCGGCTTCCAGTAATCTTTATCAATTGCATAACACGGGGAAAATTTATAGATACACCGGACCGGTTTTATAATGGTTAGATGTTAATGGTTAATTATTAATGGTTGAATGCAAATTATAGATTAATTTGGTAGGCTTTAAAATGAATTAATCATTAATCATTAATCATTAACCATTAATTCTACTTTGACAAGTCATGAAGTTATTCTGTTGGTTCTGTCGCATGTCTGGGCAGAAAATATATTACACAGAGCTACACGGAGAAGGCACGGAGTTTCACAGAGCGCCTCCGTGAATCTCCGTGCCTTCTCCGTGCATCTCTGTGTAACAAATATATTTCGCAGCCTTAAAGAATGTTCGAAATTGAACGGTGGCTCCGGTAATGTAAATTTGAATATGCCGACTACCTTCAACTGATAATAAAAGCCGGTTTAACTTGTCAAAGTAGAATTAATTATTAACCATTAACCATTAACAATTAAAATCCATGTCCATACTGGCTATCGATCTGGGAGGCACAAAATTGGCTACAGCCGTTTTCCTGGAGAAAGGGGAAATGGTATCGGAAGAGGTAATTTATTTAGAAAAAAGAAAAGGCCCGGAAGTGGGTTTACTGATAAGTTCACAAGTCAGCAAGATTTTGGATATTCAGCAAGCTGAAGGTAATGAAATCAATTCAATCGGCATCTCTGTACCGGGCATCAGCCGTGTTAAAGAGGCACGGGTATGGGCACCTAATATTCCCGGCTGGGAAGATTATCCTCTCTTGGAAGAAATAATGGAAGTAAGCGGTACAATACCCGTAACTATTGACAGCGACCGGGCCTGTTACATACTGGGCGAAGTTTGGCAGGGAAATGCCCAGGGATGTAATGATGCCATTTTTCTTGCTGTGGGAACCGGTATCGGTGCCGGGATATATGCTAACGGAGCGGTGTTACGGGGAGCACATAATATATCAGGCGCTATTGGCTGGATGGCCCTTGATAAGCCCTATCACAAAGATTATATTTCATCAGGATGTTTTGAATTTCATGCGTCAGGGGAAGGTATTGCAAATACAACCAGGCAATTATTATTAGAGAAAAAAGATTACAAAGGCGAATTGTCTATGCACCAACGGGCATCAATAACCGCACAACATGTTTTTAACGCATATGAAAACCATGACCCTCTTGCAGAGAAAGTAATAGAAATATGTATTGAATATTGGGGTATGGCTGTAGCAAACCTGGTAAGCCTCTTCAACCCGGAAAAAATTATAATTGGCGGTGGGGTATTCGGACCAGGAAAAAAATTCATAGAGGGCATCAGGCTCGAAGCCGGCAAATGGGCACAGCCTATCAGTATTCAACAGGTTAGCATCGAACTATCTGCCTTGGAAGGAAACGCCGGGGTGTATGGTGCCGGGTATCTCGCGCTGCACAGGGTACATAATATATAAACCGGTAAATTTAAACTTCATGCTGGTGTTATGGTAACTTTAAAATGGCGCTATAGCTATCAGCTATCGGCTATCAGCTATGGGGAAGAATTATTTCTTGCATTGTTTTCCTGATGGTTGACCGCTGATAACTGATTAGCTAATACAACCGACAGTTTATTGATTGACATGACACTAGAAATCAAAAAGCCCCTGGTATTTAAACCAGGGGCCTTTTTTATCCTATGAAGACTACGTGACTATATAAACAACTGATATACCGAAATGCCTGTACTGATCTTTTATAGGGTAAAAAAACGGACACACAACACTTAATTGACTGTAACCGGTTGAACAATAAGATGTTATTTATTAAATCTACCTACAATCTTTTCTCTAATTCATTGTACTAATTCCAGCAATAAGGTACGAAATAATTCCGAAATGGGAAAGCACTCCTAAATTGGGAAGTTTAATTGATGTTTCAAATATTTATTTTCCGGTTCCTTCCAATTATTTCCCAGGTAGTGGTCAGCACTCCTTGCTCGATAATGGCTGCTGTATCATACAATGCGCAGGTGGGACAAATATGTATTGGCATGCCATATAATACATCCCCTATTTTCCACGGATGCCCAATGCCTGCATCTACTACCAGGTGTTCTTCACTTTGACTTATGAAAACAAGTTCCGGGGCATTTATAAAAAAGACCCTGCGCGCCAGGCCATTTTCCGCTGCAATGGATTTATGGCCAAGATCAAGGCATAAGGTACTTTCGCCCGGTAACGAAATAACCCGGGCAAGCACAAGGGCTGCCGGCAGAAAATGCTGATCGGGAAATAAATCCAGGTAGCCTTTATCCCAATATATAAAAGTGCCCGGACTGCATTCTACTTCTTTTCTTTTGGCGTGAATGGGAAAACTCGGTGAGCCGCCGACTACAATAACAGGCGCCTGGTATCCTTCTTCGATCAGGGTTATCTTCATTTTTTCTACCGGCGCAAATGCTTCTTCGCATATACGTGTACGTTCTTCCAGGTCGCTTTCGTGTACATGACCGTCATAGGCATGCAGGCCCATCATTTCAATTCCTTTTAAAGATGTACCCACTTTATATAAATCTATAGCCTCTTTACCAGGCTTTATACCTGTTCTGTTCTGCCCAACATTAATATCCATGAAAACAGGAATAACCAAATTGCTGGCAAGGGCTGTTTCCGAAATATGCCTGGCAGATTCCAGGTTGTCAACCAAACAGGAAAATTTTGAGGAGGGGTATTTTTTTATGAGGGTAAGAAAGCGTTCCAGTTTTGGACCGGTGGGTTGATAGGCCAGCAGTACATCCGGCGCAGCACAGATACCCAGCACTTCTGCTTCAGCAATAGTGGCGCATTTAAATTTTAAAATGCCTGCTTCCAGGCATAGCTGAACAGCCTCTTTGGCTTTATGCGTTTTAATATGAGGACGTAACCGCGAAGGATGGTCGATCATACTTTTGAGCGTTTCTATATTCTCCTTTACGCGGTCCAGGTAGATAAGTAATGCAGGTGAGTCTATTTTGTTGATGTCCTCAATTTCATACCAATTTTCAGGTTTGCTCATATCATATGTTCTTTTACCACGAAGGCGCTAAGAACAAGGAAACACAAAGAGGTTACATTGTGCAGCTTTATGCCTTTGCGCCTTGTGGTTTTTAAAAGTTATCTAGTTCCGCCGGGAACAGGAGTCTCCTGTTTACTCTTACCTTCCAGTTCAACACTCGTCCATGCTTTGGTTCTGCCGGCATTTTCGTCCCTGATCTTTTTTACCTCCGCGGCTTTTACAACGGGAGAAAATCCCCTGCCGCGGGTATTGGGGCCTAATTCATAACGGATATAGCTTACTATAGAGGCGATCCATTCATCGCTGTTATCACCCATAGATGGCATTATACTTGGGTACGTTTTACCTTCAATCGGGCCGCTTAATCCATGTAACAATATGCGGATAGGCGTATTCTTGTCCTGGTTAGTCAATACTTTGGATCCGACTAATGGCGGTGCTGCGAGGCCGGCTCCGCCTATGGCAAGCCCCTTGCCGTCACCACCATGGCAACTTGCGCAAAGTGATTTAAAGATAGCAGCTCCGCTAAGGATGAGTGTTCTGTCTGCCGCCGCCATATTACCCAGGCGGGTCCCAAATGTTTTTACATCTTCATTCCGGTCGATTGCCTTTTTAGTGGCAACAATCATTTCATTAGCCTGGTTTTGATGGAGCAATTCAGCATAAACGGCCCTGGCTCTGTCTGATTTGGTAGTGTTCAACGACAAAAGTAATTGAACGCGCACATTATAATCAGGATCTGCTTTTAATTCGGCCAGTTTGTCGATTATTTGAGGATCATTCTTTTTTATATAAGATTCACTTATCCAGACTGCGGTTTTTCTTACCTGTGGGTTTGCGTCTGCTAACGCATGCGATAAAACTTCTTTATCAATTGCTTCCAATCCTTCAAGGGTCCATAGAGCGTGTATGCGTGCAAGATGTCCACTGTCATTAGCTGAACCTGCCTGCTGTGCCATGGCTATGCTTTTCAAAGCTGGAACCACTGATTTGTCGCCTCGTACAATAATTAGTTTTTGTGCGTTATCACGCCACCAGCCATTTGGATGCCCCAGGTATCCCAGCAAGGTGGTTGTTGATTCATTTAGCATATTGGGTTTCGGCCCTCTTTTAAATTCATCGTTAACTACCCGGTAGATACGGCCATGGCCTACGTTCCTGGCAAGGCCAAGGCTATCTACTTTATTACGCAGAAAAGATCCGGGTCGTGTCCAGTTCCCTTGTTGAATGATTCCGCGGTGCATATCTACAATATAAATATTGCCATCAGGCCCGGTGTAGCTGTTGACGGGTCTGAAATTCATATCGGAGGAAGTGATAAACTCCGAACGGTAATAATGGTTCTGGAGAACAATCTTCCCTTTCAGGTCAATGACATTTGCTCTCCTGATCATGCGGGCAACAGGTTCGCAAAGAATATAGTCTCCTACAAGATCCTGTGGCAACCTGTCGCCCCTGTAAATTGACTGACCACAACAGGCGGTGAAATGATTCAGTGTATTATTGGGGCGTAACCGCATATTACCGCCCTGCACATCAGGGGTGGCTATAATAGGCCAAACCTCCTGGAACTCAGGAGTAAATTGGTCGGGAAAGTCAAGCCTTCCATAAACCGGGTTAATCTGGAATCCTAACACCGGAGTTTCTCCGCCTGCGCTGGAGTAGAACAACCGACCGTAATTATCATGTGTAAGTCCCCACTGACCACCGCCTGCACCGCTGGGAATAGTATCCACCTCCATAAAACCTTTTGTATAACGGAAACGTACCGGCTCATACGTCATATACATCCAGTTATCCAGGTTCCAGTCCAGGCCGCTACGCTGGTGTTCCATATTGGCATCATTGGCACTGTATTTATCATTTTTATAAGCAACTTTTTTCAGGTCCGCTTTACCATCACCGTTAGTATCGCTATAACTGTTTATGGTTACCGTATTGGTTTCATTCACCAGTAATTCATGGTTCACGCATTGTATCATTCTTGGTAACAAAAGACTGTCTACAAATACCGAGCTCTTATCCATTTTGCCATCGTTGTCGGTATCTTCCAGCAACATAATCCTACTCTTCGGTTGTTGCTCACCGGTAGCATCTGCATCCTGCATATAAGTGAGCATCTCGGCAACATACATCCTGGCATTGCCATCCCATGCAATCGCCACAGGTTCTTTGATCATAGGCTCGCTGGCTACCAGTTCCAGGTGATACCCTTTAGCCAGGTGCATGGTTTTCATGCTTTCTTCGGGTGACAGGTACTCACCCGTAGGATTTGGGTTGAACGTTGGTTTTATTTCGGTTGCCCCGGTATTATCCTGCATACCTTTCTTCGGAACGGTACAGGTAAACACCAGGATAGAAGCCGATATCAAACCTGCTATTTTAAATTTGTTATTCACAAAAGACTTCTTAAAATTATGTATTAAAAATATTATTATCAGGATTTGGCTACCGCATTAAGTTTCATGCCCATGGTATACTGTATTCCGCCAAGTATATGTTTTAGGTAAAGAGGATCTTCAAAAGATGTATTGTCATGACCCAATTCTGTATAAAAGGCCCGTCCACCTCCAAAATCATGGTACCAGCACATGGGATGATTTTCGCCGTTCTTTCCACCGGTATAGCTGTTCTCGTCTATCTTGATCAGCACATGCAAACCCTCGGCAATCCATTTGAAATTATATAATTCATCTTTTCTCTTCCAGACTTTTGGCAGATGGCGGGTGGCCGAATGTTCCTGATCCACTACATTGAATATCGCTTCCTGCTGGGCGGGATGGCTGCCGAAATAGGCGCCCACTAATTCTCCGTACCAGGGCCAGTCGTACTCGGTATCTGTAGCGGAATGTATCCCCATGAAGCCCCCACCCGACTTGATGTATTGCTGAAAAGCAGCCTGCTGGGTATCATCTAAAACATCGCCTGTGGTGCTTAAAAATATTACGGCAGCATACTTTTTTAGATTTTCAGGAGTGAATACTGCAGCATCTTCAGTGGTATCCACTCCAAACTTATTGTCTTTTCCCAGTTGCATGATGGCTATTTTGCCTGCGGCAATTCCTTCTTTATGCCTGAATTTTACCGTTTTGCTGAATACCAGCACTCTTTTCGGACCTTTTGCGGCAACGGCTCCGCTAACAAAGAATAGAAATACTGCCAGGCTAAATAACCGGGCTGTATTAAAAATAGTTTTCATTTTCATCGGCTTATTTATAGCGTTTATAAAATCGTTTTTTGCATTAGCAATATTACTGATAATGATTGATTTCTCTGGTGATAAAATCGTTAATGAGGTTTCCGGTTACCGGAAAGAATCATCTAAGATCAGTTAATCAGTTGTTATAACCTATCTCCGCGCCTCTTCATCATCCTGCAAGAAATCGTACCCATCATTCCTTCTTAAAGATCATTCATAAATATAGCTAAATGCTGATGCATTCGGGTTAGTATTACCTTTTGGTAGCCATACATATCTGCAGCTATAATTATTCCATATCCTCTATATAAATCGAAAATTTCTAATCTACATAAAAATCCACCGCCTTTGGCGGTGGTAATGTACTTGGGGCTATGCCGAATGCTTAAATTTGATGCATGAGCAAATATAGGAAGCAATCTCACGTGGTGTATAAATGCGATTACCACATAGTGTGGGTACCTAAGTATCGTTTGCGAATATTGACCGGGGAGATAGGAAAATTAGTTGACCAAGACATAAGGAAATTAAGTGAATGGCTGGGCAGTGAGGTGATAGAGTTAAATGTGCAATCAGATCACATACATGTTGTAGTAAGCATACCACCGAAAATCTCTGTGTCAACGTATATGGGAACGGTGAAAGGAAAAATAGCAATAAAGATGTTCAAGAATTATCCAATGTTAAAGAAGAAGCCCTATTGGGGGAATCATTTTTGGCAATAGGTTATTTTGTGAATACGGTTGGCATAAATGAAGAAATGATAAAAGGGTATGTGAAGTATCAGGAAGAAGAGGAACGAAAAGAGGAGAGGGATCAAAATGATTTCAAACAGCCAGAACTAGGATTTTAGCCCGTTGGGCTGCACCTTCAAGCCACCGCCTTTGGCGGTGGTATTTGACTGCTAACCCGGCACGTACGCTTAGTTTACCATCGGCCCCCGGAGATAATGCCGGTAAAGCGAATCTTAGGGATTACCAATATCATGGCACAAGTACTACTTGCACTCCAGGTAGTTATAGTGGTGGTGGAATAGAAATCAACCCTGATGATGCAAAAATTGTATGGAACGATTTATTAAAACGATGGGAAGTTACGTTCGATATCACCGGCTTTAGTGGTTTCTTTGTCAGCAGTTCCAGCAATGAAGTTCTTCCATTAACGTTACTGTTCTTCGACGCTACAGTAAAGGATGATAAGGCATTATTTGAATGGACAACAACAAATGAAATTGATGTTGCTTATTTTGAGTTACAACGTAGTACAGATGGCAGCAACTATAGTATAGCGTCAAAAATTACAGCCAAAGGCGCTGGCATTGCAAACGTGCAATATAACAGCACCGACAAGCTTGGAGAAGAAAAAAATTATTATTACCGTCTTAAAATAGTCGACAGGGATGGTAGCGCAAAGTATAGTGACATAATAAAAATTAATTGCACCGGCCAAAAATCCGCATTAAGTGTGTTCCCAAATCCGGCTCATGGATCTGTTGTGATTGCAACGCCTGCTGTAAGCATGCCTTCGGAACTAAGATTAATTGAGATGACGGGTAGGGTGGTCAAAGTTTTTACAATTGGCAAAAATAGTGTTCAAAAAACAACCATTAACCTGCTCAATTTTAAGCCTGGAACGTATAAAATGATATGGACAAATGGTATAAGGTCCAGCGTTCAAACATTTATTATTGAATAACAATTTATACCCTGTGATTATAAGTATTAATTGTGCTATTTGAAGCTGGATGCGTTCAGTTAGGAACATCCCGTTGGTAGAAAGATAGGCCCTATAATGCGGCTTCGTTAGGAGTAGTTGTTGGCGACGATTAGAGACCTTGAATGGTTATCCAGCAGAATCAGGCATCTTATCTTTCTATCCACCTGTTGCTCCAGCCGGAGGGAGATCAACTCATACAAAATAGTTCACCAAAGCTGCCATTGGCGCAGCATACGGGATACTCATCGCTCACCCATTTACTTAGTTTCTTCGCCATCTAAATTTACAGTACATTTATACCGTAAATTGCTTGTGACGATGAATCATACAAATGAAAACGAACTCATTCTGCAACTCCAGCAGGATGATGTGAATGCATTCGATGTGTTATACGAAACTTATCACAATTCATTATACTCCAATATTTACAAGTTTACGCGACAGGCAGAAACCGCACAGGATATTTTACAGGAAGTATTCATTTGTTTATGGGAAAAGCGATTAACGCTTCACCCACATCAACCCATTGCGGGCTGGTTATTTGTAGTGAGTTATAATAAGTCAGTGACCTACCTGAAGAAAATGTTACGGGAATCCCTCCAGACAAGAAATGCTGTTACGGCCCAAAAGGCCCCTGAGAATGATCTCCTTCAACGGGAAGACCAGCTTAATCTTTTAGAAGAGGCTATCGAAAAACTCTCTCCGCAAAAACGAAAAGTTTTTGAACTTTGCAAGATCCAGGGCAAGACCTATGAAGAAACCGCCAGGGAATTAGGAATTTCCAAACATACGGTCAAAGAATATCTTTCCGGCGCTGTTAGTTACATTAAATTATATGTGCAACAACATCCCGGGCATCAGTCGGTATTTATTAATTCTACTATATTATTGTTTTTGTGTACTGAGGTATGAGTATAGCCTTCAGCCATCAGCTATCAGCTGTCAGCTTTGGTAACCAGGGTGGTCCGCTGTCACAATGTAAATGACCCGGAAGTTAGATAAAAGTCTTCGAACAGCGGTGCCGATATCACCGTGTAAGTAACATTTTTGATACACGGCGTTTGTAGGGGCGGGGCTGGCCCCCGCCCTGTTACACCGGATACGTGTTGTATTTTGTCGACGTCTCCCATAAATATACGGGCAGATTCTTATGCAGTCAGGCATTGGATCATACCTCTGTTTATTGGCGGATGTTATATAGACGTCTCTCATGAATTGAGAATTCAAACGTCAGGTGATAAAACTTTGAAAAGTAGCCTTATTAAGTCCATAATTATTACCAACCTGGGTTAAGTTATATAGTAGGTTTGAAGTATCAGGTTATCACATCCCCTCTTTTTGGGCTTTTCCTTCTTGCTTATACCTCAATTTTAATACCTGAAGCCGGAAAATAATATTCCCACTCACCCCCCCAATTAGTTCGATCCAGCGTATTTATTATAAGAAGCTTTAAAGAGGTTCTAACTTTAGTCAGGAAGTTGCTTAAACCTGCCTGGGCAATTTGTGCACAGCTAAAATATACAAATGGAAGATTTAAAAATAAGGCTCGCGATTTTAATGGATAAAAGTGAATGGACAGAGGAGGATAAAAAATGGCTCCTGAACTACCTGGAAAATACGGGCTCACAAGAACTAAATTCCCTGCTGTTAGAGGAATTCAATAAAAGGAACGAACCCGCGGAAAAATTAGACCCGCATATTTCCAGACAAATGCTTAACAATATTCATGAAAAAATAGGGGTCGGAAAAACGGTCATTAAAGCCCCTGTATTCAGTTTATGGCCAAGGAGAATAACAGCCGCCGCCGTAATCATATTGTGTATGGCAGGCAGTTACCTGGCAATCACAACGAATTGGGAAAAGGATTTCGTGAAAATCCATAATGGTGGAAAATCTCCAAATACTAAAAAATTTAAGAACGATGTTCCCCCTGGTGGAAACAAGGCTGTGCTTACCCTTGCTGACGGATCAACGATAGTTTTGGACGAAGCCCGTAACGGTACACTCGCACAGCAAGGCAAAACACAAGTGTTGAAGTTCGATGGCAAACTTGCTTATAACAATGCAAAAACAGGTGTAGAAGAAATTTTATACAATACCATTGCAACGCCGCGGGGTGGACAATTTCAGGTTGTATTACCAGATGGAAGCCATGTTTGGCTGAATGCGGCATCTTCCCTGCGGTTTCCTACTTCGTTTACCGGTAAAGAACGAAGGGTGGAAATTACCGGGGAAGCCTATTTTGAAGTGACCAAAAATGCCAACCTTCCTTTTGTTGTGCAACTGAACACTGCAGAGATCAAAGTATTGGGAACCCATTTCAATATCATGGCTTATAACGAGGAAAATTTATTAAAGACCACGTTGTTGGAAGGTTCCGTCCAATGCACCAGCGGAGACAATCTAGCCATTCTTAAACCAGGACAACAATCGCAGCTTATGAATAGCGGCCATGTTAAAATATTGAATAATGTTGACCTAGAAGAAGTGGTAGCATGGAAGAACGGTATGTTTCATTTTGAAAAAATGGACATTGAAACATTGATGCGGCAAATATCCCGTTGGTACGACGTTGAGGTAGTTTACCAGAATCATAAATCAGTCGATAAATTCATTGCAGACATCCCCCGCAATACCAATTTATCAGATGCTTTAAAGGCATTGGAATTAACCGGCAAAGTGCGGTTTGACGTGGAAGGGAAGAAAGTGATAGTAAAATAGTAGAATCAATCTTTAGCTTAAATTACGAATTAATAATTACGAATTACGAATGTTTGGAACGTAACCCGCAATTGATTTCCGACGAAAAATGCGAAAGTGATTATCTAATCTAGAAGATTTTCTTTAAATTCCGAAAAACCCTGTTTCAAGTGCTACCTTACGAGGTTGGTTATCCTATCATCCCCTCTTTACTCTTTTAGCTTTGTAGATCTTCAATGACTCGGAGCTGGTTAACTGTAAGCCATTATCTTTGCTGTTGCTAAATTATTCAGCATGAAAAAAACGGCTTCGCTTACTACGATCTATGTTTGTTTGATGATGGCTTATCTCACCGAAGCCCAAACTCCCAATCAATCTCATCTCCAAAAGAAACCTAATATAATTTTCATACTAACCGATGACCTTGGCGTCGGAGATATTGGCGTTTTCTTCCAAAACCAAAGAAAGAAAAATAACAACAAAAGTGAACCCTGGGAACTAACACCCAATATTGATCAAATGGCCGCCAAAGGCGCAATGTTAACACAGAATTATTGTAACGCTCCCGTATGTGCGCCGTCAAGATCGTCATTCATGCTAGGCGTAAACCAGGGTCATGCAAACGTGCGCGACAACCAGTTTGACAAGGCGCTTGAAGATAATTATACCGTTGCGAATGTTCTTAAATCGGTAGGGTATAAAACCGCCGCCATCGGCAAATGGGGGCTGCAGGGAGTAACCGACGGTCCCGATTGGCCAGCACATCCTCTGAACCGTGGATTTGATTATTATTTTGGTTACATGCGCCATGCTGATGGACATGAACATTATCCTAAGGAAGGCATTTACAGGGGTAAAAAAGAAGTTTGGGATAACCGCACCAATATCGCCGAATCGCTGGATAAATGTTACACCGGTGACCTCTGGACGGCAGCCGCAAAAAAATGGATCGTTGATTTTGAAAAGGATAATAAAAAAGAAGCTCCCTTCTTCCTGTATCTTGCCTATGATTTACCACATGCTGTTTTAGAATTACCCACACAGGCCTATCCAAAAGGAAAAGGACTTACCGGTGGTTTGCAATGGATCGGTAAACCAGGCAATATGATTAATACAGCGTCAGGTACTGTTGATTCCTGGGGGCATCCTGATTATGCGAATGCGATATACGATCATGATAAAAATCCCGCAACTGCTGAAGTGCCCTGGCCAGATACCTATAAACGATACGCTACCATCAACCGGCGTTTAGACGATGCCGTTGGGGACTTAATACAATTGCTGAAAGATCTGAAGATTGATGAAAACACCATGCTTATCTTTACATCAGATAATGGCCCGTCAATTGAATCCTATCTTCCAAAACAATTTGTACCTGTTGTTCCCACTTTTTTCCAAAGTTTTGGCCCCTTTGATGGTATTAAACGGGATTGTTGGGAAGGAGGTGTAAGAATGCCCACCCTGGTAAAATGGCCTGGCCATATTAAAGAAGGATCAGTTGTTTCAACACCAGGCATTTTTTCTGACTGGCTGCCTACGTTCCTGGATGCTGCCGGTTATCCGGCACCCGTTCGATCAGACGGGGTTTCTCTCCTGCCCTCCCTGACCGGGAAAGGTAGACAACTAAAAAGCCTGGTATATGTTGAGTATGTGAACAACGAAGCCACCCCATCTTTTACAGAATTTGAACCGCAACGGCGTGGTAGAAAGCGTGGCCAGATGCAGCTCATCCGGTTTGATCAGTTTGTGGGTGTACGATACGCCATAAAAACGGCCGCGGATGATTTTGAAATTTATGATGTGATTAAAGATCCGAAAGAATCTAAAAATTTAGCTGCGCAGCCAGGTATGGCATTGATGCAACTGCGCATGAAGCAAAGGGTATTACAGGTACGCATGCCTGATACTGCCGCGCCACGCCCTTATGATAATGAATATGTTCCAGTAAATATAGAACCTGAAAATACAAAAGGAGTTTCCTGGAAAGAATATCAAAGTAATGTTCCCTGGCTTCCATCTCCAGCAGCCCTGCAACCCGTGGCTAACGGTAACGGACAACTGCCTGGAATTAATGGTGGGCCATTTAAAGCAGGCTCTGTTGTTTGCTTTGAAGGTAACCTTGTTATTCCTGCCGATGGGGACTATACATTCTATATAACATCCGACCAGGCTGCTTTTCTTAGAATACATGATGCCGCCGTAATTGATGCTGATTATGGGTATGATAAACAATCGGAGAAAGCCGGTTCTATAAAATTAAAAGCAGGCAGGCATTCTTTTAAGCTGTATGTAAAAGTGTCTTCTGCTACTGATTCAAAATTTAAATTTGAGTGGAAAGGTCCGGGGATTGAAAAGCAGTCGGTGCCTTCGTCTCTGTTTGGAGGTTAGCGATTCAATTAAAAAAAGGGAAACGGCGGCGGACAAAAAAGAGGGTTCGACCTGTGAGGTCTTTGAGACCTCATAAGGTCGAACTCTCTTTTTAGTTTTTGGTCAGCCGGATTAATTACAGCCTCGGCTTCGCAGGTTTGACAGGGCTCTCAAAAGGATTTGCCCCATTAACCTTAAACTGGCGCCGATACACTTTATTTCCACAGGTAATATACATCGTGTCAAAATTAGCACCGCCAAAACAAAGATTGGAAACCTGTCCGCTAGGAACGGGCAGGATAGCGTTTACCCTTCCTGTTTGATCCAGAACCTGTATGCCTAACCGTGAGGCCACATATAATTTTCCATCACGATCAGTTTTCATTCCATCAGACCATGCATTATCCTCCGTATCCGGCACATGCAACCAGCCGTACTTTTGTTTATAGGCCAGGGTTCCGTCTGGTTGAATTTTGTAGATCCATATCCAGTGCGAGTTGGATTCTGCTACATATAACTGTGTTTGGTCAGGAGTGAAGGCAAGACCGTTGGCAAATTTTAATCCTTCATCCACCAGTACCCTTGTACCGTTTGGCCGGATAAGATAAAGCCTGCTTGGTTTCTCTCTTCCATCAGGAGACGTTACATAAATATTCCCGTTTTTAGCAACCACCAAATCATTTCCTGATGTTGTGTCTGCTACCATCGTAACTTTCTCTTTGGTATCATAACTTAAGATTTGCTTCGTCTCACCGGCAACAACATAACGTTTACCATCAGGTCCAAAACAGGTACCACCGCCTTTTTTAGAATCTAATGTTAAAGCACCGGCTTTTCCATTACCTGCTATTTTATACGTTTTTGAATTAGGGATATCCTGGAAGTATACCTCTCCTGTTGCATTAGCGGCAATGCCTTCCGTAAATTTATATCCCTCTCCTACCAGTTCCCATTCTTCTCCAGGAATTAATATATCCGTTAACACCTGGTTTTTGGAACTTCCGCTATTAACTGGTTTTGGCCAGTCTTTCCAAAGCCATCGCATTACAGCAGGAAAAATGGCTGTTCCCTGCTTTCCGCTATGGGCACCTTCGCCCCAGGTGTGCGACACTTCGTACCCCGCAAAGGTTAAAGAACGTTCCATAGATTCATTCGCCTTAAACCAATCGCCGCCATAAATATTAAGGTCATTAGCACCATCCTGTAAAAAAACACGGATGGGTTTAGGCTCGTATTTGCGGATCAGTGTTGAATAAACATTGCCACCACGGAGTCCTACATAAGTACCGATGGCGCTGAACACTCTTGAAAATTGCTGTGGACGTTCCCATGCCGCCGTAAAGGCGCAGATGGCACCACTGCTCGAACCGCCAATAGCCCGGTCATTGCCGTTTTTTGATAGATGAATCGCACGGCCATCGGTGGTGGTATGCTTTTCCACATCAGGTAAAATTTCATCCAGTATAAATCGCGCATATGCATCACCGAGGCCATCATATTCAAAGCTCCTGTTAAAGCGGTCAAGGCCTGATGCCGTATCGGTGGCGCGTAGCCTTCCCGGTGTGATAAATACGCCAATGGTCACCGGCATTTCTTTGCTATTAATAAGGTTGTCAAATACGGTAGGTGCCTTCCATTGAATGCCATCCTGGTTTACATACACACAGGCGGGCATTCCGGGTTTATATTGCGCGGGTACGTAAATCCAGTATTCCCGCCATGTGCCGGGGAAAATAGAAGAATGATCGAAACTGAATTTTAGTATTTCTCCCTTCGGTACTCCTGGCTGTTCTACCGAAGCCGGATCTACCGGGTAATCGACTTCCTGGGAAAATGCCGCGATTTGCATAAATAGAAATATGACCAGCAATAAATTTTTCATTGGTGCAATTTTTAAGATAGAGTATGATTTACGCCGCAGGAAAGTACTACTTTCTTCCGGTAATAAAAATTTTAGCTACAAAGGCACGAAGGCACAAAGAAACACAAAGAATTATCTTTGTGTTTCTTTCTGCCTTTGATTTCGTGGCCCAAATCTACCGGGGAGCCGGCTCATCGACTAATATACCTGCATCAAGGTTTTGAGTAATACGGGTACCATCCTTTACAAAATTTTCGATGTACAATTTGATCCTGTATTTTGCCAACTGCAGATCAGTGTTGTCAAGATTTATATTCAACAGGTCAATAAACCAGGGAATCTTTGTTTCATTAAGTGTGTAAACTTCAGCGATCTCCCTGGCAATAGGCAGCGTAGTTGTTTTCGAAGAATCAAACACATCTTTATTACCCGCTTTTAGAAGTTTGGCATATTCTTCTTCCAGTAACTTTTTAAATAATTCTTCTGAAAATTTATCTCCTGCCTTAATGCCGGTTTCTGAATCATCTTCGGTGATAGTTGCTCCTTTGTGAATCCATTCCCAGAGAATGCTGAGCCTGATTTCACCCGTGGCCATATCTTCCATCAGATACAGAATATCATCATTGCCAAAAAAATCGGCAGGCTTCAAAGCTGCTGCCTGCATTCCCTGTCCGAATGCATTACCATATTGAATGGCGACGCTTAACAGGTTACGGGCACCACGAATGGAAGTGGGCGCAGGTTCTATCTTTCTCAGCCCTTCAGCATCCAGTTCGGTATAAGATAGAGGCGGAAATTTTCTGCCCAATTGATTCGGTTCGCCTATTTTTTCCCATACCGGTCTCACAATATGTACCATTTTCCAATGGGCCACCCATTTTCCGCCGGCGCCATCGCGCTGTTCCCGTTCGGCACCCGCTACCGCTTTTTGCATACTGGCAGAAACACCTGCTTCGGATCCAACCGGTATATTAGGTTCCATACCACCCTGCCAAAGGGCAAAGTTACCATTGCGATCGGGTGTGTTTACGGCACGTCTGACGCGGTCCTCATAGTTGGCCATGTAACCGTAGGTCATAACGATGGCTTCGATATTCGGATTAATGAATTTTTTATCCCAGGCAAGCGCATCGGCTACGCTGTTGATATAGTCCCAGCGACCAGTATTATAACCAACAAAATGTTTCCCAAGTGAGGCGCGGATCTCCATCAATTGATAGGTTGCTTCTAGTTGTTCCACCAACAGGTAAACTTTCACCGTTCCGATTTCTAATCCTAATTCATTCTCCAGGGCTGAAATCATTTTATTCCACAGGGCCGATTCACCGGCAGTCTGGATCTTGGGAAGATATAATACAATGGAAGATTTGTTCTTTTGCAGCTCTTTATAATTATTTACCACGTAGATGGTCATATCTACGATCGATGCCCCCATGGCAAGGCCTGGAGATTCAAATACCTGGCGGTCATCCAAATGAAGGCCGCGAACCCGGAAAATTTTGGTAGTGAAGTTCAGCTGTTCCTTCCAGTTAGTAATAATAGCACGACCAAAGAAAACCTGTAACCAACGGTTCATTTCGATTGCCACCTGCTCTGCCACTTTCAAAAAAACGGGATCTTTATGGATGGCCATTTTCAGGTTGCGCTGGTTATCTAATGACATGGATTTGATCTGCCCCAGGGCATCCTCCCCATCAAACATCCATCCGTCTGCACCGGAAAGCAAGGCGTAGGCCACGTTCCTGATACCGCTTTCCACAGGGGCGTTTGGCTTCGTAGCAGGACCTGTACCCTGTATCCATTTACATTGCAGGTCGGCAGGAATAACGGCACCTTCGAACTTTCCATCGCGGGCATCCTGCACTTTAATCGTTGTGCCGGCGATAGTAGATTCAGGATCCAGGAAGTTTATATAGAAATTATTTTTCTGTCGATCGGATCTGCGTTTTATACGCGCTTCCATGGCCTGTTTTATTTCCTTGTTAAAGTGGACCATTGACGACAATGCCGAAAGTACTTCCGGCGTGTATACGTCACTGTAAGCCTGAGCCAGGTTATCCCGTATTATGAAATTGTGGTGGTTCATTCGTTGTGTTTATTGGATTGGCTGTCGGCTGTCAGCTACCGGCTATCAGTTTTCAGCTTTCAGTTATCGGCTTTTGATTACAGTCAATCAATCTATTTTGAAAAAATAAAGCAATAATGTTAACTAATATCTACAAACCTCGATAATATTTTAAATGGAGGACTAAGCCGACAGCTAATAGCCGACAGCTGAAAGCCCTTATTTTCCCGCACTTTTAATCTTGATCACAATTTTCCTAACCACATCCTCCCCGTCTACTTTGATACCCGGACGATGTGCATTTCCCGGGCAAAAGATAAAAAAGGTACCGGGGTCAGCTGTATAAACTTTTCCTTCGGTATTATAAAATGCGATATCTTTTGATGCGTCATAGGCTGTTTTAACGGTGGCCCCGGCAAGGGATGCCACTCCTATTTTTTCTTTACCGGAGATCATAAGATGAATGTCCGAATAATTTTGATGAGCCTCAAACTGAGTCTGTTCAAAGGGTTTTGAAGGCGCCTCGGTAACATTCGCATACACATCTTCTCCTTCTATCTGGTAGTGACCGGATCCAAGACTTTTATAATCCGTGGTTTTCAAATAAGCAAAAGCCTTATCCCAGCGACTTTTGTTAGCAGCATATTGTTTGGCAAATTCCAGTTGATCGATGGATGCGTGCGGTTTTAATTTCAATCCATGCATCCATTCACGGCTTTTGAACCATTTAGCCGCTTTAGCTTTTGTCCAGGTGGTATCTCCTGGCTTAAACACGCTATTGCTTTCTGGCATAGAAACACTATGTATCGAAGGGTGATGTTTGGCGGATATTCCCAATAAACCGAATGCCAGCACCATTGATACCATAACAACATTTTTAATTTCAGCTTTCATATTAACCAATGTTTTTAATGGAATTAATTAATTCTTTTATTAAAGATAACAGATAATCAACTTTTTGCTACTTGAATTTATACAGTAAGAGGCCGTACCCTACTCCTGCAGGGTCTGAAGTTTTGGCTGACTGGAAAGACATATATTTTCCATCTGTGGATACAACAGGGTTAGAGGCTTTTCCACCTTCATAATCGTTGAAATTGGTAAGTCGAACAAAGTCAGTACCGGTTCCATCGAGTTTTAGTTTCCAGATATCAATATTACTTCCTCCTCGTTTGCCGCCCAGCCAGTCGCACTGACGATCTCCTTCCACGAGTGTGTATTTCCCATCCGGAAAAATTCCTTCGCACTCATTATAGGTACCTGGTTTCTTGCTGAAATTTGTTACCTGGTTTGTTTTCAGATCAATACCCATTACCGATGCTAGTCCTTCCGGTTCGTAACAAATAAAAGTCATTTTAGTATCATTGTCATAAAAATCCTGCGCTTCGATGGTGCAGCTTTTATCCTTACTTTCATACACGGTTTTTTCGTTGATGATCTTAGGCGTCGGGCCCGATAAATCAATTTCTGCAATAACCAGGCGGGAGGCTCCAGGTGCCAGGTCAGGATTTTGCACCTGTATTTGTGAGAAAGCTATTTTCATACTTTTCTTGGAGATTGCCATCCCTTCACTCATTTTGTGACCCAGTTTTACCGGTTTGGCACCGCGTTCCTTACCCAGGTACCAAAGTTCGTTATCGCGGGAGCGGCTGATATTGATATTTTCAAAATGATCGGGCCCGATCAGGATAAAGTCTCCATTGGCCAGGTGCATTACACGCAGGAAAGCAGCGGCAGGAACGGTACAGGTAAGGCAGCGGATATTGCGGGTTTTGAGATCAATCTCCATGGCATCCCCAAAACTTTTGGTCATAAATGCAATGCTTTTGTTATCTGGCGCAAAATCGGCACGTTCGCCGAAATGGGTCAGCACTTCGATGTTTGGCGGGAGATTTTCCAGTGGATTTCCAGATGTTCTTTCTTTCTTTTGTTGTTGTGCACGTAGCGTAAATGGCAGTAAAATCAGGAGGAGTAGTTTCATAATTTTTGTGTTTGGCTATCAGCTAGAGGCTTTCAGCTGCGTATCTTAAATTTAAAGTTTACTATAAAATTTATACATGTAAGATTAATCAATAAAAGTGATGGATTTTTTTATACCTCACATCATTTATATAACTTCCAAGTTATTGACATTGAAACATCGGACCAACCTGGTGACAAAGCTGATAGCTGACAGCTGATAGCCAAACTCACACCTCAAAGCTCATCTCTCCAGCTTCACCACCCTATACGGAGTTTCCAGGTTCACATCGGGATAAATTTTACCTCTGCTGTTTTTATCCATCACTTCCACGAAATACATAAAATCGAATTTGGGATTTACCTGGTCTGCAGGAACAACAGCCTGGTACATATCTTTTTCACCCGTTGTAACCATAGGCATTGTCTTATAATCCTCTTCCTGGTTTACGCTCCTGTACCGCAGGCGCACCCATTTAAGGCCTGCCTGGCTGATTACTTTAACAGCAATTGTGTTCGGTTTGCCTACGGAAGGACTGGTAACGGGGTGGTTGCTGACCTGGAAAAGTTTATCATAATCAATACTGGGAATAGATGCATATTTTGGGGCACTCGTTACAGTTCCAGTAGCTTTAAAACTCCGTTTTTTTTCATCAAGTTTCGTTAGTCCTTTCTCCAACAGAACCAGTTCATCCTTCCAGTGTCCGCAGAGGTCGGCAACACGCACACCCATCATTAGATCATTCGTGTAAACATCGCCTGCCGCGATAACCATTTGCCTCCAGGCTTCTACAGCGCTGCTTTCGTATTCTATCGCAGCATCTAATGCGTTAATATCCTGGCTTCGTTCGAAGAGGCGGTAACTAACGGCCGCGGATATTCGCCGCGAATGATAAAGAGCCAGGTTAGATAATATATTCAGATCCGTGATGGTTGAATGAAATTCTTTACCGGCGTTTTTACCAGCGGCGGTTTTTGCCTTGGCTACCAGGTTGTTTATATCAGAAGATACTTTGGCAAACCATCGGCTGGTGGTTGACGGTAGGATTTTAGCGGTCTCTCCTTTTTCCAATAGTATCTGCGCCTCTTCATCGAAGTTAGCAAATTGGCGGATATCGCTGCCCTCTGCCTTTGCAAAGGAAGGTAAATCTCCCAGCCGTTGTTTTTCGGCCCAGCCGCGGGTAGTGGGAAAGCTGCTGTAAGGATATGAAGAGGTTATGATCCTGGGTAATATCCAGCTTGCCTTGTGCAACGCTGTTTCCACCAACGGACCTGCCTTGGCACCGAAGTGCCGGGTAAATTCTTTATCCCATACATCCGAAGGCGTTTTGGGGTTATAAGCCATACGCCCGAACACCTGGAAAAAATGCCAGTAACGTTCGAACTCATAATCATAATATCGGTATTGCGCGTTCAACAGCTCAAATGGTTTGGCATCATGTGGCTGCGCTTCCATTTTGGTAGCTAGCGGCTCATTCACTTCAAATCCATCCCCCTCATACAAGTGTGT
>JBDSBP010000531.1:0-8768 GCA_039921525.1 Chitinophagaceae bacterium
TTGTATTGATAATTTTGAGTTAAAAACCGTACAAAATGCCTCTTGGAGCAGCATTACTTAAGATACTGAACAAGCAATATACCCCCTTATCGTTCTTATTCGAACAGATTCAAAAGCCTGGAATACAAATGGGGTTCAGTCTACCAAATTTAAGCTTTGGGTAACTGATCGGAAGATCGCAGAGCAGCTAAACATTAAATGCGCGCGCTTAACTGGAACTTCTTTATAAATCTTATTTTTATAACCTGCTTTAACGGGGTTTCAGCAAATTTGTTAGTTGACAACGTTATTGCGGGCTACCAAGTTAATTATATACAAACTCAATATTATGGCGATCAAAGATTATTTTACCAGGCAGGCCTTCAAAAATGGCGTTACCATCCTCAAGGCGTCCTTTAAAGGCTTTTCAGATGACTTAGCTCTCAAATTCAGTGCATCGCTGGCTTATTACACCATATTTTCGTTGGCACCGCTATTGCTGCTCCTCATTTCGCTGGCCGGCATATTTCTGGGTAAAGATGCTATACAAGGCAAGGTATTTTCAGAGATTAACGGAATTGTTGGCAATGACGCCGCCCTACAAATACAGGATATGATCCAAAACCTGGAAATAAAGGGCAAATCTACTATATCCGTCATTATTGGTGTGTTTACCCTCATTATCGGCGCGACCACCGTATTCGGCGAGATCCAGCAATCTATCAATATCATCTGGCAGGTCAAGCCAAAGCCCAAAAAAGGCTGGCTGAAAATGATCAAGAACCGTCTATTATCGGGCTCCCTGATCGTTACGCTCGGTTTCCTTTTATTGGTTTCCCTGGCACTCAATGGAGCGCTGGATGCGCTTAGTGACTACTTACAACAATTCCTGCCGGAATTTACCGTAAAACTTTTTAATATAGTTAGCGTGGTGGTCAGCTTTATCGTTATTACGGTATTATTTGGCGTTATTTTCAAAGTACTGCCAGACGCCAAGATCAGTTGGAAAGATGTACGTTCCGGGGCCATATTTACGGCTATCCTCTTTATGATTGGCAGGATGGTTATCGGCCTCTATATTGAAAAGTCAGGAACCAGTTCAACTTACGGAGCAGCAGGATCATTGATCGTCATTTTAATTTGGATTTACTACACGGCTGCTATCTTGTATTTTGGTGCCGAGTTTACCCGTGCCTATGCAGACTTTAAAGGTAAAAGGATCGAGCCCGCTGATTTTGCGGTTCATATCGAACAAAAAGAGGAAGAAAAGGATGTAGACAAGCTCCCACCTAAACATGAAAAAGGCAAAAGCGATTGATGAGATGCTGGTATCCTGCATATCTAATACCGTTATCCAGCTGGAGTATAAAGACACGTTTGAAATAATCTGGAAAGGGTATAAATGATGAAGTACAGTATAAAAATGAACTTCCTTAATGACAGTTTAATGGAAGTTGAAGCACTATAGCACAAAATTTTGTTCTCCGCCAATTATCAAAAGTCATCACGCAATCTCGTCGTCGGGGTTATCGTTATGCCGGGCAATTGCATATCGAAATTGCCAGTACCTTTGTCAAATTCAGCCTTAACCTTGATTAAATAATCTGTGAATCAAATAGTGTGTGTCTGAAGATAAGATATAATTTAATTAGAGAAAGTGAAAGTTTCGTTGTCAATCTGATCACACTCAATACCGGTGACACTATTAGAAAGCGATCCAGTGCCTCATCTTTCCAATAGTACTTTCCCCACCGGATTGACCCTCTTTTACCGACTATATAATTATTGAGCAACGGTTTATTTTTATTTGGACAAACCTACAAATAACCTCCCCTCACTGACGGCCTTAAATCGCCGTATTGAGACTTTATCCGAAAAATAAAATGTCTCGCAGTTTTTCGTATTTCAATAGTGTCTGGCATAAACCTCAAAATCGTTTGAATGCGGGCATCACGGTTTATTTGCCGCTTCGCAGAGGGGGAATTACAACAGGAATGAATGTATGTCAAAGTTGCTTATTAAAACCTCACGATACATACAAAGACAATGGGAAGATTTTTTATTCTATTTCAAATATTGGATCAAAAAGCGATAACCTTGTTTCTAATTTCCTCTACATCATACCTAGTTCCGAAATGTGGTGCAACGTTTGCGAACAGAACAATATTCAACCACAGTTTTGACAAAGGCTTTTATAGTAAAGCTAACTTAGAAATACTTCAGGGATCAAGAATTGAACACATAGTACTTCCCAAAGGAAGCAGGCTTAATAGGGAAGATAAGCAAAGGGAAAGCGATAAAAAATTTAAGGAGCTGCGCCATGCGCATATTGGTGTAAAAGAGAACGAATACTATTGTTGATGTGTCTATTTCTATACTGATTATTTCACTTAAATTTTTTTTTCAGTTCAACATCTTCCGAAACATTAAGCTTTGCGTTCAGTTTTAAGGTACGGTTAATGATGGTTTGGATTTTTGAATATTGGTTATCATCCAATCGAATAGGTTCTCCTGAACGCATTCGATATGTGTTGGGCTAAAGAAAGTATCCCCCTGGCTTTTAATCTGGCAAGCAAGTTTTTTTTACGGAAGTTCTTAAAGCAATTAGGCCTAAAGATCTTAATGGTTTGAGTGGCGGACCGATATGGTTAACAAATAAAATGCATAGCAAACTAACTGTTATTATTAATACAATCGACTTCAGAACCAACAGTTATAATTCCTGATATTGGAAATTCTGTTACAAATAATAACGTCCCATTGAGGTAGGTCAACTTTGGAAGATTGGTCGTCTAAACTGAAGATTGAAAAATTCGGATGCTGTAACCACGTAAACAATTCGGCCAATTTTAGGAGCAAAATTGATAGGTTTTTTCACTTGGATTATTGTTTATTAGATCTCGCTTTTCACTTTTCACTAACGTATGCATCGTACTTGTATGCTAAATGTAATGCTGCCTTAATTTCTTCAGTGTGCATCAAATACAAACATTGTCAATTGACAGGGTTGTTATTTTAAATTTTTTGCGCGATCAATTGTGCCAAGCCAGGAACTGAAGCGAATTTCTTTACTCTTAATGGCTTCAAACTGCTTGCATGCTGAAATTGAATCAGGTCTTTGGCGGTCCATCCGCCGCTGTTGCTGCTCAAACTAAAAAACAGGTCCATAATTGATGTGATCATTTCGGATTCTACTTCTTCTTCGGCTTTTAGAAATTCCTGGATGACCAGGTATCCTTTTGTTTTTAACGCGCTGAATATCCTGTTGCAAAGATGTGTGTTCTGTTCGGCAGTGAAATGATGCATGACGCTACCCACAAAAATAATGTCATATTCATCGATTCCGAAGTAATCCGCGCGCGCATCTCCCTTTTTATACTGGATGTTGTTACCCTTGTAATTTCTACGAAGCAGGGGTTCAGCATGGTCAACGGCCAGAGGAAGTTCAAGTATGGTAGCAGTCATATCTGGATATTTTTTCACGTATTCCAGGCTAAACAAGCCATGTGAACCGCCTATATCGAGCATCTTCTTTGGTTTATCAAGTTTAGGATCCATTCCCGTAATAAACTTTGAAATTGTTGACGCTATATTTTCCATACCCTTCTGATACAGCGCCCATTCTCTTTCATCCAGGTCGTCATGATATTGAATTCCCTTGCCTGTTTTTAAAAACGTTTCAAGATGCCCCAACCAGGTTCAGGTTACCTGGTTATAACACTGCATATGATGTAAACTTTCTGGCAAACTTTTAAGGCACCACTTTCTTGACATGGATGTTAACGAATATTTATTCTGTTTACATTTAAGGTATTTGCAGGCTGACTATACTTTTAATAAATTTCTTAAAGCGTTGTTGTCAAGCCCGGTAATCTTAACGGTATTTTCGAGCGTCTTTGGTCCTGTTCTAAACACACTTCAAATATATCAAGAGAATTTCTTTAGTTTTTTTTTAAGAGCCGCTACAGCCTCATCCGTTCTTCGTAAAACCAAATTTTGGTGGTCATCAATTAACCACTCTATCACCTCACCTGCTGTGAACTCGATTGCCTGAGCGACAGCAGCAGGAAAGTTGACATAGTATTGTTCACTTTTTTGTCTTTTTTTCACGTCCGGTTCTTAGGGGGCGAAAGGGCAGTATGTGCTTCTAATACTGCCTTTGCAATCAATGGGTATATCTGCGTATGAATTAAAGGAATAGGAATTACATTGGCGCTTAAGGCGATTAATTCAAACAAATTGCGGGATGTGGTAATGACCTTCATTTAAGCGACTTTACATTTGCGTTTAATCTATTGTTCACAAGGCAGCAGAAAACATTTTGAGTTAAGAAGGTAGAATTTTATTAATGCACAAATTATTTATAGATCACTCGTTTGTTGCAATTAAGTACAGCTTATAACCATATCTTTTCTCTATAAGGCACAGCAATTGGCGACGAAGGATACATCTATGAGTGTAAAACAATTTCAAAGTGATTATTTAAATGAAAAAGGTATCGACGCTTTCCGATCCGATCTTGACCTCGTGCGGTATTATATTATTAATCGCTTTCCCACATTGATTATAAAAGCCAAAGAATCAAAAGGAATAATAATTTCCGGATACAGAAATTATCATGAAATAATAGAAGCCGTTAACGTTATTGCTCCGGGGTCAATAATTAAGTTTTACTATTGCAGGGTACTGTTATTAAATATAATTAACCACCATTATTAATTATAGAAAAGATATTAAATACCAAACCCTTTGTTATGCGGGGAAAATCATCCTTTTTATATCGAAGTTATATACAATGGCCGACACTAATGATTTGCCCTCTTTATGCAATTTGATTGATTAGAGAAAAAACAGAAAAGCCTGTAAATCATAAGGTAGATTAAAAAAATGTACAGTCTAAATCTCAGACCCATACAGGTGGCTTATGTGTTAAGAAAACTGAAAGCTAAAAAGATTATTCTATTACAGTAAGGTAAAAGGAAATACCAGGCTTCACACGATGGTTTGTAAAAAATTTTACCATTAATTGTAATTACGGAACAGCAACCCCCCAAGGTATTGGCTCCTGTAATTTTCCTTCAATGAAACGCTTACTTTCAATTAAATAATTCCATCAAAGATTTCATTAAACAAAGTCTAATAAAATAGCTGCCTAACTTATCTAAAAAAAAGTTTAGACATTTTTGATTAAACACCTAATAATGAAGAATTTCTGATAAATGTTTGCCTTTGAATTTTTCCTTCTTAATTATAGTGGAAATTCTAAAAATTTATTTTTTAATCATTCGTCTTTGCGCCATCCACTCTCTTGGGAAGCACAAAATTCACATTTGCCCATTCATACCATTTTTGTTTTAACTCCTTAATAATTTCCGGTTGCTGAGCAGTTACATCATTCATCTCACTCCTGTCTTTTGACAAATCATATAGCTCCCAGGTATCTTTTGTAAGGGAATGAATGGCTTTCCAGTTACCTTTTCTGATAGCGGCATTATTTCCATGCTCCCAATACATATATTCATGGTGATCTAACGTTTTATTCGCAAATGCCGGGGTTAAACTATTGCCCGTCAGTGAATAAATGTTTTCACCGTTTTCTGCGACAGCGGGATACCTTGCACCAGTAATTTTTAAAATTGTAGGCATTATATCAATTAGATAAGCAGGAGTATGCTCAATTCTGTTTCCTTGTACAATACCTTTTGGCCAATGCATAATAAAAGGTGCGGCTATACCACCTTCTTCTGCCCTGTTTTTCCATTTTCTGAATGGTGTGTTAGATGCATTAGCCCAGCCGATACCATAAGAAACAGGGTCGGAAAAATCAGGATCATTTATCAAGCTATCAGGCATACTACCTAACTCATCGTACATTTCTGCACAGGCTCCGTTATCACTTAAAAAAATAATAAGTGTATTATCAAAAATATCTTTTTGTTTTAATGTTGTTATTAATTTACCAATATTATCATCAATACATTTTACTTGTGCAGCATATACTGCCATTCGATGGGCTACTCCTTTTTTCTCATTTAATGATAACTTGTCCCATTCTCTGGTAGCTGGATCTCTTTCGCTAAAGCCCCATTTTTTTTTAATCAACCCCGACTGAAGTTGCTTATTGTACCGCTGCTTCCTGACTTTATCCCAACCGATCATATACTTTCCTTCGAATAGTGCTATATCGTCCTCTTTTGCATGCAATGGCCAGTGTGGTGCGTTATAGGCGAGGTATAAAAAGAAAGGATTTTTATCATTTTGATTGTTTATATATGAGATAGCATTATCTGTAAATGCATCGGTGGTATAATAATCTCCTTCTGGTGGAGCCAGCCTTTCATTATCCCTGCTAAGACCTCTGCCCCCTTGTGGTTTTAAATAACTAGTTGCTCCTGCCAGGATGCCGTAAAATTTATCAAACCCACGTTGCAATGGCCACTTGGCTGTATCATTATAACCCAGATGCCATTTACCTGTCATATAAGTATGATACCCTGATGGTTTTAATACCTCAGCAATCGTTACACAATGCCTATTCAAATACCCTTGATATCCGGGAGTACCCCAATCATTAATGTCTTTTCCAATTCGTAAACTACCAGGATCTTCACTCATCTGGCCGATACCAGCCTGATGTTGAAATAACCCGGTTAACAGACTTGCCCTGGTAGGACAACACCTCGATGTATTGTAAAACTGGCTGAAGCGAATCCCTGTTTTTGCTAACGCATCAATATTAGGGGTGGGTATTTCACTACCATAACAACCTATATCACTGTAACCCATATCGTCAGTCATTATTAAAATAACATTTGGCTTATTTTGCTGCGCAAAACAATTAGTAAAGCTAATTAGGAGAAGGGCCAGAAATTTTACAACTATTTTTTTCATATTCGTTATTCGCAATTGTATATCCTTATAATATTAGTCCCAAAATAATTTTATTTATCCGCATATCCATCCGTTACATAAATCAAGTTATCAATATGGACATGCTCAATTTTCCTTTAATAAAGAGATCTTTTTCAGGTTTATTCTGACATGCACTCTGCAGTCGCAATTTTCCTTCTTCAACCCTTCCAACGGCATCTTCAGTACCTTCCTGTCATAAGTCATAAAACTATTGATTTCTACTTCTACATCCGTAGTTTGTGTGTACACCGCGGTTAATAAACCTGCCTTAATCAGTTCGGCTAATTTATCATTTTCATTTTAACATTTCAAATAAACATTCTTTAACCCAGCCGGATTACTATGCATAACATAATTACCCAAATTTAGCATAGCTTTTATACACTACACAATTATTGTCTCTAAACTCCTTTAAAATCAAGCATTTTTTGTTTGTTCGAGAAGTTTTTATTTACTTTGTAGTGTATAAATTATACATTACATGGCGTTTATTAGAAGAATAAAAAAAGGGGACTCTATCTACCTCGCAAAAGTTGAATCGTATCGGGAAGACGGGAAAGTAAAACAGCGTGTATTAGAATATGTCGGGAAAGAAGAAAATGGCATTGCGGTTCAGAAGGTGGACATTAATAAAATTGACATAATAAATGTGCAGCAGTATGCAGACGTTAGCGTTCTGCATCAATTAGCCCTGGAACTGAACTTAAATTACTTGTTGGGCAAACATCAAAAAGCCATTATTGCCTTGTTAATTGCACACCTTATTTGTAAGGGTAGTATATGGAGAGTTTCAAAATGGATAGAGAACTCAACAAGCAAGGAAGTACTTGGCCTAAATGAACTAACGACGGAGATGCTTTACAATGCCCTGGATTATCTGGATGAATGCGATTTTGACAAAGTAGAGCAAAGCATTTTTGAATATTGGGGTGAAATCGATCCTAATGACAAGAAGTCTTTTGTTCTTGACGTGACTGATACATATTATAATGGAAGATCAGATTCGTCTTCACCGAGGAAAGGCAAGGATGGGAAGGTTTCGAAGCTTATCCAAATAGGTCTTGCTGTTAGTTTTGAAAACGGATTTCCGATTTTTCATAGATCATATGATGGTAATATCTCAAATATAAAAATACTTGAGGATCTAATGATGGTAATGGCTCAAAGAGGCATAGACACTATAGTTATGGATAGGGGATTCTACAGCCAGGCCAATGTTCAAGACCTGAACAAACTAAAAATGAAAATGATTGTAGGTGTGAAGCAATCCATTGGCATAAAGAAAGATGTGTTGGATAAAATAGATAGAAATATGATTTACACATCCAAACATCAGGTAACCCTCAAAAATACTTTTGTATATGTACAGGAAGTAAAATTTCTATTTGGTAAAATGATTGTCATATACAATCCAAAGTACGAGGCATTAAAGAGAGATAAGATGTTGGCAGAGGAAGCAACGGATAACGAAGTGAAATATGTAGGGTATTCCTTAATTTTTCATAATACAAATTTAAAACCAGCAGAAGTCGTAAAAAAATATTTTGATAAAGATGTGGTTGAACGAAGCTTTAGAACAATGAAAGGCGATGTTCAGCTTCATCCGATAAGATTGTGGTTGCCTAAAAGGGTAAACGCACATATAAAAATATGCTACTTGTCAATGTGTATTTTATCATTAATCAAGTTTAGGTGTAAAAAACTTGATTCATCACCGATTGATATATTGCGCGAATTGCAAATTATATATAAGGTTAACCTGAAACATTCTAAAACCAAACAAATGTTTACCAAGGTGGTGACACTGTCTAATAACCAAAGAAATATTTTAAAGGCGCTAAAGTGTAGTGTATAAAATAGAGGCTAAGTTTGGGTAA
>JBDSBP010000532.1:0-9868 GCA_039921525.1 Chitinophagaceae bacterium
TAACCCAACTTGCAACGTAGGCCCTACAGTTTCTTGCTGGGCGTGTGTTTCATGGTTTCAGATTCCGTTTTGGGGGAACACAAATTTTTTACGATAGTAAGGCATTGTTTTATATTTTAGAGCTGTATAAATTTCCAGGGCCTGTGCTTTTGGTTGGCTGCAAGCCTTTATCATAATGGTTTGTTGCTTATCATTTTTCATGGTAGTGACCACCAGCTTTTGGGTATTCATGATCCGCACTAAATTTCTCCAGTCATGGTTTATCTTTTTTGCTTTCAATGGGTACCTGATTGATGCTACCAGGTTATAGGCCAAAATGCCCAGGAACAAGTGCGCTTCTGTTGTTTTATCTAATTTATGGAATACGGGCCTTAGGCTCAGGTCTGTTTTTAAAGTCCTGAAAGAGGCTTCTAATTCAGTGAGGGTATTATAAATTTTCCACAGCGTGCGTTCATCACTTTTTTTGAGACTGGAACGTAAAAAATATACGCCGTCTTGAGGTACGTTTTTATCAGCTATGAGGCCCCATGTTATAGCAGTAGCTTTTCCATTGTGCTGCATTACTGTAATATGGTAGTATTGAGCTGCTTTGGCGTAGCGTTGTTTAATGCGGCCGATACGCTCCATTACTTTTTCATATTTTTTGACACCGCCTTTTTTGGCGACTGATGTTTTTAATGCGGTTAACTGCGTTTCCATATGGCCGTTATAATGCTGCTTCATGGAAGCTTCTTTAAAGGCTTTTTGCTGACTATGAACATGCAGGAAAATATCTTCGTCTTTATTTTCCGAGTTTGTTGCTACCATCCGGATTACTATAGGATTGCCCCGGTTATCAGAAAGCTCTATGGGATCACTATTGACCAATTTATAGTCTTTAAGCTTGCTTCTCGATACACATACATAGTCATAGCCTTTTTCTTTGAGCAGGGTCAGGTTGTCTTCTGTGGCAATGCCTGCATCAAGGGCTACGATGGGTTTTGTGCCGCTGGTGTGGGTGTAGCTCTGCAGTGTTGTAATGATATCGGTAAGGGTAGAGCAATCTGCGGTATTGCCACTGAAAAAGTGGCTGTATTTTACAAAGCCTTCCGAATTAGTTACAAGAGCCAGCACCACTAATTTGCAATCACTGCGCTTTTCTTTGCTACGGCCAAACTGAGATATTTTGCTATTAACCTTGCGCCCCTCAAAGTAAGTGTTGGTAAGATCGTAAAGAATAATTTTATCATCAAGATCAAAGAGCTCATTGGTCTTTACTGACAAATGCTTTTCCAGTTCCTCCTTTAGTTCATAGAGTTCATTAGCAGCTTTATAAAGCATGTGACGCGATATGCGGGTCGGCTCTTTGCCAAAGAGCTCAGCTACAGCTGAGTTATCGCTGATCCATTGTTCGGTTTTATGCTCTGAGGCAGGGTATACGGCTCGGCTTACGATGTGCATCAGGCAGGTATTGATTTGTTCTTCATCAAAACCTTTACCCTTTAAAAATCCGGCAATATCCAACTGATCAATAGCTTGTTTGCACATCCATTCGGCCCCCACTTCACGCACATCTTCGTGGCGAATGCTTTTGGTGTCAATGCGTTCATAATCTTCCGGGCTTGCGGCGCCAGGCTGAACTTCTTGCAATAAAGGGGGCGCATCCTGAGCAGCTTTACGGCGCAAAACACTGCTAAATTCAATGGCGAGTTTTTCAACCGTTGCCGACACCTCATGGTCAAAGAGCCCTGAGGTATTATTAAATAATTGTTCTATTCGGTCAGCTAATATTTTGCGATCAGTTTCAGAACCTAACTCTTCAAGCTTACCAAGGGAAAGAATATTTCGGTGCCGGGTCTTCTTACCAATACGAAAGCTTTCGCACAGCCGGTAATACTGATATTTTTTAGCAGTAGTTTTATCAGTTTTAACTATAGATTTAATAAACAAGCATCAAAAATGAGACAATAAAATAAGTCCGCCAAATATATTTATTAATTTTCGGGGACTACAAGCAAACTTAAAAACATAAGTAATTAATTATCTGTTATATATGCATTCATTAATTTAATATATACATAAAAATAGTTTATTTTACCATGATTTTGAATGGATAATTTCCAAGTTGGGTTAAAATGAAAATTATTTATTTCAGGAACTTACTTTTGCACAGACAAGTCAACCATTGTAAAGAAAAGTAAGATCTTATCAGGAAAGTCTGAGTTGATCGAACAAAAAATCGAGTAAAAAAATAAGTTCTTGTAATTCAATAAGTTAAAGCGACCTAACCTTTCCGTCCGGTCCGCGGAAAAATTTAAGCAAACCCACTACCAGAGTGGGTTTGCCCGTTTTTGGTCTACTTTTCGGTCTACCATATTTTCCTTCTCAAAAATTAAGGTTAAAGGGCCGGCCGATTTTTCCATATTTCTTTAATCATCGAGGCTTTTTGTATGTTGTCCGCTTTGATGTAAGTGCGGAATGCTTTTTCTGTTTTATGGCCGCTGATAGCCATGATTAGGTCGTCAGGCGTTCCCGCCAGGTATTCATTCGTACAGAATGAACGCCGTGCGGTATGAGAAGATACCCAGGCGTATTTAGGTCTGACTTCTTCAACTAGTGTCATGTCACATATAATATGACGTATTAATTTTTTCGTATCTTAGCTTTCCAAAAAGAGCTATGATAAAATACACGGTTTATTTAACTAAATCTGAGCGTGAGTAGTTACTTGCTATTATTAGTAAAGGCTCGCATACATCACAGACTTTTCGAGCGGCCTACATATTGTTGAATTGTGATGAAGGTAAATATGCCGAAAAGGTAACCAATGAACAAATAAGTAAAGTTTTGAAAGTCGGCATGCGAACGATTGATAGAATTAAAGGTCGATTCATAGAAGATGGCATGGAAGCAACACTGGAACGAAAACCAGCCGCCAGAACATATGACTTCCTTTTCGAAGGATGCAAATACGATTCCGTTTTCTTGTGTAACAAGGGGAGTTGCTAAAAAAAGAACATTAAACTCACTAAACAGTTGTGGTTTTATTATACATTTCCTCTTGATAGAAACTTGTGAAATAGTTCTTTCTTTTGTATTACATATAACTCCCTTTTGATAAATAGATATATTTTAAGTTTGCCATTTGGAGCCATTTCGCTTACATCGGATTTGTAACCGGCCGGGGATCAAAAAAGTTTTCCTGATCAATAATGTTTCCTTCCTCATTGATAATAAACCGATCTATTACTCGTAGTGTACAGGCCGGATTGATGATGCGACAATAAAACTCAACCACAACTCCGGTTTCCTCTTTATTTACATAGCTGTCTACAATCTCCACTGCAGCCAGGAGCGACGGAAGGGGGGCCCACCATTGGCTGCGTAAGTTTTCTTTGCCGGTTAACGGTCGTTCTAAACCACCCGGGGATAGCGGCGTTCGGAGCACCACATTTTCCGCATAAGGAATCGCATCAAAGTTCTTACTGCCTAATCCTTTTATTACATAGTTACGGGCAATATTATGTAGCTTATCAGCTTTACTCATTGATGAGACTGTCATAAGTTGAAGTTTAAGAATTAAAAAATATTTTAGGCGGTCAATTGACGGCAAAGGTCGGCATGGTCCCACGAAATAGTGATGTTGTCGATTTTGTTTTTCTCATTCAAATGAAAGATGAAAATATGATCGCTGTCAAAATGCTTTCCTTTGTTCTCAATACCTGCAAAATCCTTTTTTTGCGTTCCTGAAATTAGTACCTGACATCTTACCATGTCGCCTTCTGATACTATTGCATCTACCGTGTTGTTGATGTCGGGAAAGCAATCCATCAGTGAATTCCACAGACCTTTTCCAAGTTCACCGATGTATCCTTTTCCAGCATCTCCTAAAGGCTTGAAAAAGGCATCACCTGACAATTCGCAAAAACTCAACATCCGATGTATATCTTTCTTCTGATAAGCCAACATAAATTGCACACAAGCATCTTTCATCTCAATCATTCGGGCTTGTTGCAGTACTTGTTCCATAATTTTAAGTTTTAGAAATAAAGCTATTCTAATCTTTATTGTAAAGATTGTAAAAAAGCGACATTTAATCCTTCGCTTTCAAATGGTGGATCAACTCTTTGTTTGTATTGAGGTAAACTATCGGTGGCCGGCCTGTAAATTCAGTAAAATCTTTAATGAAGTGTGACTGATCATAATACTCACACTCATTATATAAATCCTGCCAATTTACTTCTTCTTTGCCTGCTATTTTCATGCAGATGTAACCGATCCTTCTTAACCTCGCATAATATTTGGGACTTAATCCGACCTTTTGTAGA
This sequence comes from Chitinophagaceae bacterium, assembly GCA_039921525.1. Lineage (GTDB taxonomy): Bacteria > Bacteroidota > Bacteroidia > Chitinophagales > Chitinophagaceae > JADCRZ01. The sequence continues at coordinate 4,308 of JBDSBP010000532.1, forward strand.
AATTTTCTTTCAAATTGCCTGCGGGATATAAATACCTGTTTGCATAAATCATCGATGTTTACCTTTCCCCAGTTTTCAACTATTATATTTGCCGCATGATCCACGGCATCGGGTACTGGTTTGCGAAGCAAGAAGAATTTCATAATAAACTCTTCCAACGCTTTTACTTTTCCTTCGGCTGTTTGAGAAGATGCTATACCATCTGCTACTATTTTGACATCTGAATAATCTATGAATACACGTAAATCTATTCTTTCCTGAGTTATTGTATGCATGGGTATTTTAAATATGGAAGCAATGCCCGTTGGCTTAAAAACAATTCCTGCCATTGCTACTTTACCTGTAAGATGCAAAGTATAGCTTCGGGTTTGCTGGCCAATAACAAATTGCTCCGGTACCTGTTGCTTTCTACTACCAGAAGAGGAAACAAAGTAGTCATCACCGTAATTAAATACAATCGATGAAAAGGCTGGTGGAGGTGATTCTATTTCCAAAGGCTTGTCTAACACCTTTTCGCTCTCCCAAATGTAGTAACAGACAATATAAGAAGCCAATGCTGATTGTGGTTCAAATTTTTTGTAAAACATGTAACCTGTATTTACATTATAAATTACATAAAATTTTCTAAATTTCATGAGTCCTTTTTTGGCCACGAGTTTCATTCGTATTTTTTGTAAAGACAGGTCGACCTTCGAAATTCGTCTACTGACCACAACTAATATCCCGGTTGAACAGTAATCATAATGCCTGTACCTCTTCGAGCATCAACAACAAAGTATCCAATAAGTAAGTCAGAATTAGAACCTATACTGACTTTACTCAGAATAATGCCGTCTAGGAACACTGCTACAGCCAACGCGTGTTATGGACATCAATACTGTCATAAAGCATCGTGTTTGTAAAAACAGCTGGTTTAAGTACTTTGGTAGTAGGTCCCACTAAAGCTGAAGATTGTTTTGTTTTCATCAATGAAAATTTTGGCTTAACAATTTACTTCATTGCAGCGAGTCATTTATGCTCCGGCTGTTGTCAGGGAAGAACCTTTTTACTTATAGGCCTGGCAATATTTCAGGCCAATTAAATGTATGCTCAACATTGGCTTTGTAAATCGAGTAACGTGTGGGCAATATAAAAAACAATGACCTTAGTAATAATTTAATTCCGGTTATTGGCATTGGAAATTTGTTAAATTTTTTTGTATTTCCCTAAGCTGGATATAAATAAGATTAAGAAACTACGCTCGTATGACAACAAAACAAATTTTCCTCGCATCTTCATCCTCAATAACTTATGATGCAATAAAATAATTAATAATAAACATTCTACTATGAAAGCGAACAAAAATTTATCATCAGCAGAAAAAGATGTCAGAGGAAATGAAGTAACACATTCTGACCGTCGTAACTTTTTAAAGGCCGGTGCTACACTGGGTGCAGACCTGATCGCTGCACCGGCTTTTAGCATCGAAAAATCGTACAAAATGAATCAGAAGGAAAGTAACATTTCGGTTGCTGCGAGTCTGTCAAAAACCAGGAGTTTGGGAACGGGCGCGAATAAATTGGATGTCTCGGCAATGGGCTTGGGCTGTATGGGTATGAACCATAACCGTGGCTTAAATCCTGACCGGAAAATTATGATTACGTTGATCCGTAAAGCGTTCGAACAAGGTGTAACTTTTTTTGATACGGCAGAGGTTTACCGTTTCGGCGACAAGATCAACGAAGAATTGGTCGGCGAAGCGCTTGCTCCGATGCGCAATGAAGTGGTCATTGCAAGTAAATATGGCTTCAAAATAGAAAATGCCAAATCAGTCGGGTTTGATAGTCGTCCTGAACATATCCGGCAGGTGGCCGAACAATCTCTTAAAAGATTGAGAACGGACAGGATCGATCTGTTTTACCAGCATCGCGTAGATCCGAATGTTCCAGTGGAAGATGTGGCGGGCACGTTGAAAGATCTGATTAAAGAAGGCAAGGTTAAACACTACGGATTATGCGCGGTAGACGCTGCAACCATTCGTCGTGCCCATGCGGTGCACCCGCTAACCGCTATTCAAAGCGAATATCACTTAATGTGGCGTCAGCCGGAAACAGCTATTTTCCGACACTCGAAGAACTGGGAATCGGCTTTGTACCATACAGCCCTTTGAGCAGAAGATATCTGAGTGGTGCTTTAAATGATACCACAAAGTTTTATGCGCCTAATGATAACCGTTCTACATTACCGCGTTATACGACGGAAGCTATGAAAAGGAACATGGTTACTATTGACGTGCTGAATAGCTTTGGTCACGAAAGAGGGCTAACGCCCGCTCAGGTCGCTTTAGCACGGCTAATGGCTCAAAAACCCTGGATTGTGCCGATCCCGGGGAGCACCAAATTTGCTCATTTGCAGGAAAATCTTGGCGCCGCCGATTTCATAATGACGACTGAAGAGTTGCAAAATTTGGACAGCGCGCTTTCGAGGATTACCATTTTCGGTGCACGTGGAAGTGTTTAATTTTTGTGATTTGCAAATGAATTTGAGTGCTGCTACGACATCAACATAAATGCCAGGGTTGCACCAAGTAAAAGGCAAAACTCATCGGTCGCTAAAACTATTTGAATAGACTCATACTCCTTGGAGCGGATGTGTTAATTCAGCAGAACAATAAACTAAAAGAACGATGTCAATAATCTAAACCATTTATTACGGTAGCAGCGGTTACGCAGAAAAGTTAGCCCAGGCTATAATAAGGGCGCTTTATCAGTCGATGTGATGAAAACTAGTATCGTTGCCATTACAGCACGGACCTTCTCAAAACGGCAAGGTAATTATATTGCTTGATGAAAGTGATTCCGCTGATTCGACCAGGATGAAGAGGTGCACCGTATGCAATGATCAAAATTTTCCAATTTCAGGCCGTGATCAGACCAGTCACCGAGGAGTCGGCCTTATAAGGGATCAACAAACATAGCGGTAGTGTACGTTATTTATTTTGAGAGAAAAATATGAACATCAATTAAAAAAATATAAAAATGGAAAATCAAGAGCAAAATTATATGGCACCAAATGGATTCGGTCCCGTTGCAGCCCAATACTTTACGGGCGTTGGCTGGTTAAAAATGCGGCTCGTGCCGGATGAACATACTAATTGTGCTATTGGCGAGGTAATATTTGAACCTGGTTGCAGAAACAATTGGCATACACATCCAAGTAATCAAATTCTTATCGGTACAAAAGGTGTAGGTTATTATCAGGCAGAAGGTTTACCTATCAAAGAAATAAATATTGGTGACGTGATTAATATTCTTCCGGGCGTAAAGCATTGGCACGGAGCAACACCGGACGGCATGTTTGCTCACTTTGCCATCAGTATAAATACAGAAAAAGGCGTGGTTGACTGGCTTGAGCCGGTGACTGAAGATCAATATTAAAGTTTTTAATAAAGCACGATCCCATATAAGAGAAGCACCACTTGCTGCTTCTATTACCCAGGCGATATTAGATGAGTTTGGGTTGATGAGCCAATAATACTATAAGTGTCGAAGGTGTCGATAAAAGTGGTTAGGTGAAATATTTACAAGCCGAATATTCTCGGACGTTGGGATCAGCTTTATAAGAACCAGGTTACGGTCCAGTGCCATTCTGAAAAAATCAAAAATGCCTCTATAAAGATTATCAATAACTACAAGGAGAATTACTTTTGAACCATTTGTATCCTACTTTAACGCAAAAAATAATATTTATATAAATTGTCATTACTGTTTTCACAAGGTCTAAATTTCTTATTAAAAGACGGCAAAAGTGGATTGCAAAAACGTATTTTTGTAAAGACAGGTCAATCCTTGTAAAGGAATGTAAAATATAGTCAGGAATGCAGAGTTGATCGAGTAAAAAATCGAGTAAAAAAATAAGTATCTGTAATTCAACAAGTTAAAGCGGACTAACCTTTCCAGTCCGGTCCGCAATTGTCCAGGTAATTATATTGAATTTCAATTAGTTATCTGGAATTTTTTTTTATGCGGTACACTGTGCGGTACACAATGTTATGTTTTGTTATTATAATCAAATCCAATACCCCACATGATAATATTAAATCTATGTAATTATTACCTCCAAACCGACTCAAAACTATTATACATTAATGCCTTACCTAAGTTGTATTTATGAAGCTCCGTACTTGTACAGGTATGAAGATAACGTTTACATAGATTTGTTTTTTGAAACAGGAAAGATATTGATAAGTGCCTTTCAAGTCTATAGGTCCTATGATGATAACCAGCTTGGCGATTTTGACGAAGGGAAAAGTAAGTTTGTCCACAATAGTGTTGATGAAGAGATAATAAAATCCAATGCAACTGGACATATGGAATCCGGAAAAAAATCATATTGCTTCTGTACATCAACAATACTTGATAAAAAATTATTTAATACTTTCAAACGTAATTGGGTATTTAGAATAAAGGATGTCGGAAACTTTGGAATGGAAATCTCTAAGAAAATTGAAGGAACAACCAATGAAATGTTTTTCGGAAATTGCATTTATTTAAATGAGCGGGTTTTAAGGGAGAAAGTAGGAACCATCGCCCTACGATTTCAACCCACAGATACAGATATTAAATCCTTTGAAATATTTTCTGGGAGTCTTTTTGGGAGTAAACTATTATTTGTTAAATTAATAAAATATCAATCACAATCCGAATACAGGATGTTATGGCCAAATCTGACGAATGTAAATTGTTCACTCGTACTTGATTGTCCAGGAGCCATTAAATACTGTGAAAAAATTTCAACTGAGGAAGTTGAAGAAGTTTTTCGGCACTTGTCTATATCATGAGCTTACTCATGACCTAACCCCGAGATTCGATTATCTTGAAAAATTCATTGCACTTGAAAGATTATCAGTAATCTTACTTTTATAATTTAACAGTAGACAAATTAATAATTTTTTTTTATGGATAATAAAGGAGGATTTGTTCTTTGACGGGTGTCTAAATCGAAGATTTGACAGCCATTTTTCTATCTAATGTTTTACGGATGGAAAAAAATGCCCCGTCAATAAAAGTTTAGCAAGATTACAAATTAGGGCAGATATTTTACAACAATAAGTATTTGCATTAGCAAGTTGCAGTTTAACCACATCAAGTTATGTTCTTATAACTTTAATGACTTGCGTTTCTTTATCAATTATTTCAGTTCGACTCAGTTTTGGGATAACAAATTCCAATAATCCTGCTACGGCACCTATATATTGTTTGCCGACCAACTTCTTCAATTCGCTCTTTATCTTAGCCGTGCAATCTTTACGGAGCGTTGCAATAGAAAGTATTCGAATATTCGTATTCACAAGTTTAGAATATTTTCTAAAAGATAAAATGTTAGCGGACTAAATTTTATTTGTTGCAAGCCCTTTTAGTGTATGAGTTTACAAAGAAAAGGGTAAGTAGGAGTTGAAACGAATGCAAAATCGGTTTAATAATTGTAATTAAGAAATAAACTAAAATGGTAAATGTTATTCCATAAGATGCTTACAAAACACAACATCCTTGTTGTTTGTTGGCCAGTTTTCTTTCCTGCAC
>JBDSBP010000533.1:0-49055 GCA_039921525.1 Chitinophagaceae bacterium
CCAGCACAGGGTGAAGCCCTGTGAATGAACGTGAAATGAACGTCAGCCCTGTAAGGGCGTAATATCTTAGCTTATTTAGTGTCAGCAAGAAAACGCGTTATTTTTCAAAAGCGACCCGATCATATTAAATAATTAACTTATATGATTTGGTCACTTTTGCGATTCTTTTTTGTAGTAATCTCGCTGAACGGTAGTTTTTCTTTTTTTCAGGCCCTTTTTTTAATTCCCGGGCACGACAATCCCCTGGAGATCTTTTTCTGCGGTTATATTTAACCGTTAGGCTGCTCTTGCAAGCGGTCTTTGCATCTTTTCGGCTTCCTTCCTTTCCTTTGCAAGCAACGCGTTTCCTAACTGGTGAAGGTTATATGCAAGTACGCTTAAACCTACACAACGTTTATATCCATGCAGGCCCTTGTCCATGCAACGATTTAATCCATGATGTTCCAACATGTTAATGTTGCTCTCTACTGCACTATGCGCATGACGCAGCTCCTTAAATTTTTTGTCGCTTTCCCTTTGCTTATCTTCCCTATTAAGCCTGCCTCTCTTGGGAAGTACTACGTGTTTAATTTCGGACCTCTGAAGTAGTTCTAAATTAGCTTCACTATAAAAGCCTTTGTCAAAACTGTGGCTGAATATTGTTCTGTTCGCAAACTTTGTTTTAAGTCTTTCATTTAAATCCTTGATTTGTGAGGGATCCTTTTGGCCTTCCATTATTTTATAATCCACTATAAAATGATGCTGGTCCGTAGTGATCAGTATCAGGTGGCCCAATTCCACTTTCTTATTTAGTTTACCCTTGGTGATCCATTCGGTGTGCTCCTCAAATATGGAAAATATCTTTTCTTCCGCCGGTATTGTTTCGTCTTTAATCAGACGGCGCGCTATCTGATCGGTAAATTTCTTTAAAAAATCGCAGTAGCGGCCTAACTCCAGCAGCAGGATGGCTACCTTTAATCCAGCCTTTGTGGCCAAGGGTGGATGTTGTATCAATTCTTCACAACGTTTCAATAACTGGGTAGCCTGCTTTAAATATTCGGTTACATACTGCTTTTTTTGCGTCTCGTTTTTACCTTTGAATACCTGGTGGGATGTTTTACGGAACTGACTCTTCAGCGTGCGATAAATATATTTTATTTTACGCCAGCCTTTCAAATCAGTGTGCTTTAACAAACATTCTACTACGTCTAAGCATTTGCGTGAGCTATCCCAAAGCAAATTCAAATCGGTTGGAGAATGTACGTTTGTTTCTAAAACATAACTATCTGTTTTTAGCCTAGAAGCCTCTTCGCCGTCTTTTTTTTTAAGCAATTGATGGCCGGCTTCCACTACTAGCTGATTTACTTCCCCAAGCAATACTTCATCCACCAGGCTCACATTATCTAAAATAGTTTGATAACTGAATTCGATTTTTTCTTCTCCACTCATAAAGCCCGTGCAGTGTACCCCCATTATCTGGCGAACAAATATATCGTAATTGGCCATCATCTCCAGCCTGTCCCAATTGGTGTCAACACTATGGCGCACTACAGCCAATACCAATATGTGCCAAAGATCCATACCCTTACGACCCGTTTTCTTTTTGCCTTTGCTTATCTTGCTTTCCAACAATGAAAATACCTTTTCATTGAGTTCCGGTGTCAGGAAAATATGTTGAAGACCCTTAACCACAGCAGGCAACTCATCACGGCTCTTCAAGGGAATCTTTATATCCTGGATCGCTACTGAACGAAGGCTTAGTTGTTGCTCAAATCGCTGGCGCATAATGCAAGGTTTTATAGTGAATAACCAGCAAATTTTATACGCAAATCCAGTAAAATCAACAAGCAACATGAGTTATTCACACTTTTTAATCCTTTGTGAATAAGATCTATAGCCAACTACAGCGTTTCCCGGCAGACACTATATATATATTCCTATGATGGCCAGTCAAAAGTATACGATAAATTTGACAGCATCTATAGCAACGCATTTCAAAATACGTATAATTCAAACCGGCTTTCCGTGAATTACCGCGTACAGAATGCCAAATATAATTTTAGTGTTGGATCAGGTATCCAGTCAGGAAAAGTGAACAGTATCAATTATACCAAGAAGTACAATATCTCACAACAATACGTAAACCTCACTCCCACCGTTAATTTTCAGTATCATTTTTCAAAAACAGAAAACTTTCGTGTCAATTATTCCGGCAGAACCAGTCAGCCTGGTGTTACCCAGTTACAACCGATCATGATTACCACTGACTCCATTAATTTCTCGCGGGGCAATGCCAATTTAAAACAGCAGTTTACCCAATCGTTAAGACTATTATACACCCATTTTAATGCAGCTACGCAGCGGGTAATTTTTGCAACGGTTAATGTTAGCATGATCGCTAATGATATACAAAATTCTATTACTTATTTGTCCAGTCCGCCTAATAAAAATGGCGCCACTCTTACCGAGCCGGTAAACCTTAGTGGTACGTATGCGGTAAGCGGGTATTTCAATTATGGCTTCCCGCTTAAAAACCCTAAATCCAATCTTAATTTCATCAGTAATATCGGTTATAACCAAAGCCAGACCTTAGTGAACCTTATAGGTGATTACACAAGGAATACATCACTGGCAGAAACGATTTCCTGGACCACCAACCTTAAAAATAACTTTGATATGAATTTCAGTTCTACCACTACCTATAATATCGCCAGGAACTCGCTTCAACCAAAACAAAATTTAAATTATTATACCCAGGTATTATCGGCCGAGATAACATACTATACCAAAAACGGATGGCTCATCGCCACCGATTTTGATTACACCTACAATGGCAATCGTGTAGCTGGTTTTAACTCAAGTGTACCTTTGCTGAATCCAAGTTTCGCCAAACAAATATTCAAAAACAAACAAGGTGAATTACGCCTTTCCGTTTTTGATTTGCTGAACCAGAACGTGAGCGTTACCCGAAAAATTACCGCCAATACTATCCAGGATACGAGATCAAATGTGCTTACCCGTTATGCCATGCTAACGTTTACATATAACCTGCGTAAGTTCGCGGGGCAACAAAAAAAGATGCCGCAGATGTTCCGTGGTAACCGGGGAATGCAGGGCCTGCCCCCGGGGATGGGTGGTGGCAATGGCGGCGGCGGTGGCAGAAGAGGAAAGAATTAAAATATTAAAACTGATATAAATAACTTTAACGGTAAATCTTCTTCAAATCGTTTTCAAACAAGGTATACGGATCATTATAAAACTTTATGAAATCCGGTACACTAACCTGCCCTGGAAAAGGCGCATAAAAATGGGTAGCACTGCTCGCATCATTACGCCAAACCAGCACATAACACAAATGCATCTCATGATGCTTCATAACTTTTAACAGCGTTTCCGTCCACCAGGTGGCATTGGGGATAGACTCCAGTCCAGTTTCTGTGAAGGCTGCCAGTTTAGCTGCTTTCCGTGCAAAATCGTCTACGATTTTTAATTTCAATATTGCGCTTTCAAGGTCGTAATGTTGGTCACGCCCCATGTCACCATAGTTGTCCATTCCCACCATATCCACCCATTCGTTACCTGGGTATCGATCAAGGTACTGCTCTTCTGTTCTAAATTTATTGTCAGGCGAAAAGGCATATATAAAATTATGAACACCCAGGCTATCCCGTAAATACGAAACAGTAAAACGCCATAAAGCGATGAACTCTTCTTTTGAACAATGAGATTTACCCCACCAAAACCAATCACCATCAAATTCATGATAAGGGCGAAAAATAACTGGTACCAGTGTACCATCGGCCCCAATAATGCTGTGCGCCCAGTCGCCGATACCTTTCAAAATTTCTTTGTATAATGCATGCGCTTCACCGCCAGGAATTATATACGACACAGCGGGTTTTGAAAGAGAATCCACCCAGTTAAAACCGCCCCTGGATACCGGGTTCAAAAAATGCCAGGCCGCAGTAATAACACCGCCCCTGTTGTAAATTTCAATGACATTCCTTTTGGTCGCTTCTTTGTTTTTGCGAATAGCTTCCGGCGAACGCCCCGAAAAGCCACTAAAATCAATACCCACTACAGCCGGATGAGAACCGGTAACTGATTTTACATCAGAGCGGTTTTCAATACCTGACCAGCCATGACCATATTCTGTAGCGTGTTGGTGTCCAAAAAGCGTATGTTTTCTGGATAATTTCCGGAGATTTTCTGCTAAGGATTTTGTTTCCCTGGTGGCTGCCGCATCAATTAGTTGTTGAGACTGGGCAAACGATATTGCAGTGGAGTACCAGGCAATAACCAGCAGCAATAAAAATACTTTTTTCATATAGGCTTGCTCAACAGGCAGGTTTACAGTTGCCGGTGTGGGTAAAGCAAATCTCAGGATTTTTTATTTATTCCCTGAACCTTTATTTATTGGAACAACTGCCGGTGTGATGCAACCACCCCGGTTCGAAATGTACTAATCTGTTGTTGACTCATTTTTTAAACAGAGACATCTAAAAAAAATGGCCGATCACCTAAATGACCGACCAAAGCGGGATAAATCTCCTTCCCAAATGTACGCCACCAGGGATCACTTAATTAAAAGTAATCGACGGATCCCTTAAAAAAACCGATGAATAAATTACACAGCTAAGTACTAACATTATTAACGGTTATAATAGTGGTTGTTGAATGGATAAGACCATTTTGTACAATAAATTTTTAATAAATTTTTTGTTTTATTTAGGTTTACCTGTTTTTTCATATTTAAAATTTTCGTGATCGCTCGATTGGCAGTTCTATCCTGCTATTTGTTATTGGTTGATTTTTGCAGGCTGTGTCTGTAAATTTCTTCCAGTTCTCTGGCGGTGTATCCATAATATAAAATCCCCTCACCCGAAACACTTAAAGCCGGAATACTGGTATAACTGTCAAATGACCAGTTAACCGGGCTACCATTTTCTATTCTGCCTATTTGAATAATTTTTGTTTTCATAAAAAATAAATTAGTTGCCAACTAGTGTTATGTCAACTCTAAAATGACGCATTGGCAATCAGCCTTCAGCTATCAGCTATCAGGAGGAAGCTACTTCTCGCATTGTTTTCCCGATAGCTGACTGCTGATAGCCAAAATATCCGACAGTTTATGTTTGACATGACACTAGTTTTCATTATATATTAATTCTCATTACAGCATTATGTAACCCAAATCAGCATGTAACATACCTGCCGACTATATGTAAACACTTGTATTTCTTTTAATTATCAGAATTATTAATGTAGATATTAAACTTACATTGAAAACTGAATATTATTAACACTTTTTTGTACATCCGTAATAATCAACTTTGGGTTAAATAAAGACCTAAGTCGAGTGAAATTGAACTTTAAGTTCGCTCCCGGCTAACGGTTATGCTTATGTTTTAATGGGACTGAGTAAAAAGTTCAAACAAATAAATAAGGAATAAAATAAATCTTACGTTCTGATACAACCCATGAAGGTTTTTTAAAAAAAACCCGGAAGAAATTTCCACCGGGCGTTTGATGCTGATGATCTGTTAAATTTGAACAGCCGGTTATTTTTTTTGTAACATTTCTTTTATTCTTTTTACTCTCACATCGGTAGGGGAAATAACACCTGCTATTGTAAAGTCATAAAAATCCTGCAGAAAGGCTTCCCTGAACGACATGTTATCCAGGGAAATAATTTTTTTATCCTTATACTCCAAATATATTTCCTCTGCATGTTTATTCTGGTTACTTAGCAGGTAAGCCAGTGCCAGGTTAGTATATATAATAGCGTGAGAAGAATCTACCCTAAGCCCCTCTAAAGCGTTCTTAATAGCAAATGAAAATTGTTTGGCATACAGATTATAATAAGCCAAATCATTATAATTGTTGGCTAACTTACGAATCAATGTTTTATCTGTTGAGTCCATTATACTTTGCTCTTTCCTAATAGCCGCAATTTCCTTTAACTTAGCCAGTATAGAGAACCGATTTTGATTTTTTTGTTCCGGGGTCTCATGTTCGATTCTACTAATTCCAACTTCAAGCAGGCTGGCAAACTTATTTAGGTCGTCGTAGCATAAACTTCCCGGATACAAATGCCGTATTTTTTCAAAAACTAATATTGCTGTATCTATAAAATTTTTTCGTCCCGACCTGGAGTAATAATATAACGCCGCTTCACGCAGGTTGTTTTTATTTGTATCAACAATAACCTGTCTAAAATCTATTTGACCTGATTCTAATCTATTTTCAAAAGTCAGGGCTTTAATTTGCTTAAAACCTATAAATGCACTATCTAAATTATTAGAAACTGGTCTTGTGTTCCATAAATAAATTCGACCTGACTCACTCAAAGAAATAACCGTATTGTTATTAAGAAAAGCAGTCTTTATTATGCCATCTTGCGATCCCGACAATTTATGAGACCGCAATTTAATTTTGCTGGCTTTTGTAAGAATATCTATTGGAATGCTGCCTGGATTTTCCTCATCAGCTATATTATACATGAGTATCTCACTGCCTCGCCTAACTAATAATTTTTTATAATCTGCGGAGAGACTCAGATTATTGATTGGACTGGCCGTATTGTTCTTTTCATCAGATAAATTAGACAATGACAGATAATTCACTACTATTCCGGCTGTGTCTATCACTACAATCGTATTCTTTGCTGAAGAAGCCAATATATAATTTCCATTATTATCACTTGAAAAGTTGGCAGCCGAATAAGGAAAAGTTCTAATTAATGCGGCTCTCTGGTTCCTTATATCCCAGATATCAAATCTGTTATTATTAAAAATTCTTATTAATCTCTTGTTATCAGGTGAGAAAATCATTTTCCTGATATTCCTGTTTTGTATGTTGTTATCCATAACTCTTGTGAATCCTCCGTCTCTACCGCTTATCAATTCCGAAATATCATAAATTTTGGAAAGACCGCTTGTGGAAACGGTCATAAGCGCTTTACCATTCTTTGAAAACTCGGCAATTAAAATATTGTCCGCCCCTTTAAAGCTGAATATTTGCAGCGGTATGCCGTTGTCGGACCAGATTATGACCCTTCCATCATCCTGAAAAGAAATGACTTTATCATCTAAATAAGACAATGCTATTATACTAGCTTCGGAATTATGACTATTTCCCCTGGGTTGTCCAGATTTAAGCAGGTTTATTATTGATTCTTTTTTTATAGTTATACTGTCGTTATTATAAGCACCGGTAATTATACCATTCAGGTAATTAAAAGCAAAGCGGGAAGCATCTCGTGATATTTTAAATGACGACGTTCCAGCAGAAAGTGATGCATTATCAGGTAGAGGCGCGATCTCTTGTTTATAAAAAATATTCTTTTCAAATATATTTTTTAAAACTTTTTGTACCACTTTATTTTTATCGTGTTTGGAAGGCATACTTGCCAGGTGGGTCCAAACTTTGTCTGCCATTCTTAAACCCGTCATAGGTTCAGTAACAATTTTCTCCCTGGCTTCTATAGCACTGTTAATGTCATACAGGAGTTCCAAGTCGATATATTTTTTAAGCGGGATTTTCTCTGGCTCGGTTAAGGGCTCTTTAAGAAGGAAGGCAACCACCGACTCTTTGGAAGACGAGTCTAAAAAGCCTGATGAGTAAAACCTCTCTTTCTGTAATTCAATTTTGGCTATTTGTTTTTCGCTCTTATTCAACTGCTTTGCTAAACTCTTACTTTGATCATCGGCCAGGTGCTTTAATTGGACCGCTATTTCTTTTTGCGCCTGGGCGTCATTTTTTGATGATAAAGCTAAACTTTCTTGTTTCCTGGCTATGCTTTCAGATACTATTGCTTTATCTCTTTGTTTCCTGGCTTCGGTTTCACTATAAATAGCTATTTTTTTTTGTTTATCAGCCTGATTTTTTTGTTTAAATGCAAAAAGCCCGAAACTCAATGAAATTATCGTGGCAGCAATAAAGATTTTGATAACTTTCCGTGCACTTTCTACTTCTTTTTTAAGTTTTTTCTCTTCAGCTTCCTTTGCCGCTATATTCGCAGTTTCACTATCTTCCAAAAACTGGATATTCTTTTTGTATAAGTTCTCATGCAATGAAGCATTATTTATGCCTGTTGGCATCTGTTGATACCTGCGGGCCCAGGTAACATTATTCGAATATCTTCCCTTCCATTCTAATAATTCTTTTAATAAAACCCCTCTTACCAGTTCACTTTTGTCTTGCTCGTTCAATTCTCGTCTTTCATTGAGTGATTTATAGAGTTTACCAAAGCGCACTTCTTCGTTTATCCATTCGGTTAAACGTTGCCAGTTGCGCATGAGGCTTTCATGTGAGATATCCATCATAAGATCAGGATAAAGGCCCGTATTAAAGAGATTAGGGTTGAGTGGCGGCATAATAAAGGAAGTATCAAGATCCCTGAAATGGTTTATTACTTCATCCACTTCTTCTTCACTGGCATTTATCGATTTCGCAATAGCATAAATATTTTTAAGTTCTGTCGGCCTTCGTCCACCTTTCTGGTCTGAACTGGCGTCTGTAAGAGCCTGGAATATAACCTTTGCAATTTTTTGTTTTTTAGTGGATTTATGCGCCTGACTCCCGCCAATGGCCAACTCTTTAAACTTCGACTCTGCATGATGGGCGAGAGCCTTTTCCATTTCTCCAATGCGTTTATAATGCTCATAGCAAATCTTTGTGTCGGGACCCTCTTTCATGGCTTCCTGGTAGGTGCGCATAAGGGCATGCTGAAGGATAGGTAGCTGATCCAGGTTTTCTTTTAATTTACTTTCTTCAATCTCGTTAATGAGAAGCTCGATAAGCCCTGCGTCGATTTTTTTTCCGGCTAATTTAATCGGCGCTTCAATTACATCTTTTACCTGGTTCCGTGAAAGCTGCGGTACCAGGTATTGACCTTCGTTGATCGCTTCAGGAAGCCCCCGGTATTTTACACAGTCTCCTAAAAACTCAGACCGCATGGTTATGATTACATATACTGAGCTGTTAATATTTAAAGATGCCTTAAGCAGAAGATTGACAAAATGATTTTCAATGTTTTTTTTACCCAGCTCTTTTCGGTCGAAACGGAAGAGTTCTTCAAACTGATCAATAATTATCAACAGGTTTGGCTTTTCTTTTTCCTGCTTACCTGAGTTCAGCATTTCATTTACTTCAAGAATACCATAAAGAGAATTTTCTATCTTAGGTCCGATAGACACGAAGTTGTCATATATATTACTCCTGTCTTTTTTACAACCATTTATACTGGAAAGAGCGATAGCAAGATTTGCAACAGGATCCTTACCAGGCCTGCAAATAGCAACGTTCCATTTATTCCCGGCTTCCTGCAGATACCCGCCAAATAACTGGGGGATTAAGCCCGCCCTTACCAGCGATGACTTTCCTGTTCCAGAGCTACCGATAACAGCCAGGAAATGATTTTTCTTTAATCGTTTTATTAATTCTTCTGCCTGGCCATCGCGGCCTTTGAAAAGCTGAAATTCGGAGGTCTTGAATGGTCGTAAACCAGGAAAAGGCCTTTCTTCAATTTTTTCTTTATTTAAGATACTTATCCTGTTGCCATCTTCCTGGAGGTCAAGATAAAATTCATCTAACTGAAAAGAAAATTCTTCCGCTAAATCCTTTACATCGCTTCTCATACTTTATTTTTAAGTCGTTCCAAAAAATTTTTAACTCCATAATCCAGGTCTGTTCTTCCCTTTATAATCATAAAGGCATTCTTACTTACGTCGCGCTGGATTTTCATATCTATTTCCGGCTCGTCCACACATACTGCTTTTGAAAGGGTATACCCCGCATCTAAAAGAATGGATTGACGGTAAACGAACCATTGCGGGTCAGTGGCACCGTAAAATATACATCCACCTTCGCATTTATCCAGCTCTTCTTTTTCCTTTTCAAGCGATGCATTAGGCATACTAAACCTAACCGCCAGGTTTTCATTCTCCTCAATTTTTGATTTCAACTTTATCCTCAAGTCACTGTTATGATCTTTGGAAAAGTCGTAAAACATATAAATTTTTTTTTCTTCAGAAAAACTCTTTTTTAGTAGGCTAAGCTTTTTCTCTTTATCTGCATCCAACGATTTGATCAGCTCAAATATGTTATCATAATCATTGCCGGTTGTGATAGGATTCATGGTTACTTCCTTTTCAAGCCTGGACTTAATATCAGCATTTAACAGCCAGATAATGCTTTTAAAAAAAGCATCGTCGCGATGATTCCTGGCGATATCATATTGCAGTTTATTAACTCCCGAGATTAAATCATTTTCAGAGGTAACAATGTGAATAGAATACAAAGAGTCACTTATTAGTGTGCTTAAGCAATCTGAGATCTCTTTTTCGCTTTTCTTATATAATTCATTGGCCTCCAAAATTCCCGGAACAACTTCGTAGGGCCAGCCCTCATATTTTATCTTGCCTTCCACCTGGATGATTAAATCCCTTCTTTTTTTCTTTCCTTCCTCAGAGTCTGGTATCGACAAAAATATTTTACGCTTATTGCATAATTGTTCTATTGCTTTTGCAGAGCCTGCCTTGTCGTTGTTGTCATCGATTGATTTAGAAATATTTCTGTTAGTTTCAATCTCATGAGCAATGTCATTTAATTGCTGAACAATTTCTGTATAATGACCCCATTTTTCTTCTCCCATATCGGATAAAAAACTCATATCCCGAGGTAATCCCTGGAGACCTTTAATGTCCTGGTAATTGTCTAAAAAGCACTTCCTTATAAAGATGGGGATCACCCTGCATTCGCCTGCTTTATGCCGGCTGATGGCAACGGTCAACTCATTTTCTCTAACGTACTTAGACATTAGAAAAGATTGGCTAAGTAATAAAAGAACTATATCAGCAGTGTTTAATTTAGATTTTATGGCGTCATCCCATTCATTACCCGGAGAAATTTTTTCATCATACCATATATTAATTTTTGAACAATTTTGTTCGTTCACGTAACTTAATAGCTCCGGGATATATTGCTCCTTGTCCTTGTGTGAGTAAGAAATGAATAGGTTTACCTGTGGCATACAATAATAATTTATAACAAAAACAAGGTCCTTAGTTATTCCAGAAACTGCCTAATGCCCAAGTTTTGATCTTTAATAGAAATTAGTCGCTAATCAAAAGAATAAGGTAACAGTCTGCAAGGAATTTTGTACGTATTAAGTGGGAAATGCGGAGGGAACAAGGAATGGGTTTAGCGGTAGGCTTACCTTATATTTTTGCGGAACAGCGTCTCCAATTAAAACCTATACGGTTTGAACCCGTGATGCCGACCTTTAAGATTACAAACCTTATTGGTTGCGTCTTAGATGCAAGACCTGGCAACCTCAACCTATAAGGTTAAATACATGGTGCCGGGGCTGAAGAATTAACATTATTGGTTTGCGGGGGCGGTGACTACAATGTAAACCTATGAGACCAGGCTTTTCGTTCACCCATTATAATCCATTCGTTTCCTGATAAACTCCATCGCTTCCCGGCCTGCCCATTTTTTACATAAATACAATCCAAGGTCAATGGAAGATGTAACTGCCCCAGCCGTGATTACATTATCATCGTCAACAACCCTATCTTTTAAAACTTCGGTACAATAAGGTTGTAGCGCTTCATATTCAAGAAAATTGGTTGTTGCTTTTTTATCTTTAAGAAACCCGGCGGCACCTAATATTAAACTTCCTGTGCAAATGGAAATTTTATACTTTACCTTTTCAGATGTTCTGATCCAATTTATAAATTCATTTTCATATATTAATTTTCTTGTTCCATGGCCTCCAGGAATAACAATTGCGTCATAGTCATCCAATGAATTCCTCATTTTGGTTGGTTTCATTTCAAGACCGAAATTATCAGTTACCGTATTTGTAAATGAACAGAAGTCCCAGGTTAAATCCGGTAAATAGTTGTAGGATCTGAGCCTGCATATGGGATCGTAAATTCCAATAAGGTCAAGCCAGGTTATTTCGTTAAAAATTATGTAGGCAATTTTCATATAATGGATACTAATTTAAGTACGTTGCGTCATTTCTAACACATTCTGCAAAAGATATAAGTAATAAAACACGGGCAATATAAATACTTTTACAATCGTATAAAATGAAACAATGAGAAACAGAAAGTCTTTCATACTGTTCTTCGCAATCACCGGCATGATTGTGTTTCTATCCATGTGCATTAACAATTCCAAAAAAAGTGTTGACCCCAGGGGAAACAGCTATGCTGGATCTTCCAACTGCAAGTCATGTCATCAATCCATTTATGATTTTTACATAACCACCCATCATTACAAAGCCATGCGGCCCACTTTAAAAAAAGATCTTATGGGAAGTTTTAACGAGGGTCAAAATACCTTTTCGTACAACGCTCAAACAAAGATTAGGATGGAAGAGAGAGATAGTGGTTTTTACCAGGTTCTTTATATAAATGGGAAGCAGGCGGAGGCGCATCGGTTGGATATTACTTTTGGATCCAAACATGCGCAAACCTTTCTATATTGGCAGGGGGATAAAACCTTTGAACTGCCCGTCTCTTATTATGCTTCTATTAAAAGCTGGGCCACCAGCCCCGGCTTTTCTTCCACACAGGCAAATTTCTACAGGGTGATTGGTAGAAATTGCTTCGAATGTCATAGTTCTTTTATAAACAGCCGGCTAAAAATGACGTCGGGAGTGATAGAAGAAGAATTGGATAAAAACACGCTTGTTTATGGAATTGATTGCGAACGATGCCATGGTCCCGCAACAAACCATGTGAATTTTCAACAGGCTCATCCTGGTAGTAAAGATGCGAAATATATTGTTACGCAACGTTCATTAAGCAGGCAACAAAAATTGGACGAATGTGCGGTTTGTCATTCTGGAAATGATAAAACAAAAGAAATTTCTACATTTAAATTCAGACCGGGAGACACGCTGGCAAACTTCTATTCACCGTGGGACTCGCGTAAAAGTGGCGGTACAGAAATTGATGTGCATGGTAATCAGTATCAACTATTATCAGAAAGCAAATGTTTTTTAAAAAGTAACATGCTTACCTGTACAACCTGCCATGACCCACATGGTAATGCGGGTAGTGATGTTAAAGAATATTCAGCCAAATGTATTAGTTGTCATACAAATACTGATCATGATTTTATAAAGAATGTTTCAACACTAAATGAAATAAAGGTGAATTGTATCGATTGTCATATGCCCGAACAATCTTCACGTGCAATCACATTTTACAAAGAAGGAAGTACTATAAAAACTGCTTACTTATTACGTACGCATAAAATTGCTGTTTATAATGATGAGGAAAAAAAGTAGGAAAAAGGAAAGCGCTGATGTAGGAGGAACCCATTATAACATAACAATGACTTCGCCTGGCGTGAATAATTCATGAAAGTAACTCAATGGTAACCATTATGACCGGGCATTATTCAACAATTAATGAATAATTTTATATATCATTAACGATTAATAAAAATTGCTTATGAAATTAAATCAACAATTTTCATTTTTGTTAGCGCTCCTGTTTCTCTTAATATCTACTGACTCCCTTTCGCAACAAAGCATAATCGTAAAAGGCAAAGTACTGGATGCTTTTAAAGAGCCTTTAAACGGCGTGAGTGTTTCTGTAAAAAATAATCCCGGGGGAACATCAACCTATGTAAGTGGAAACTTTACATTAACAGTTCCTAATGAAAATGCCACGCTTGTGTTTTCATTTGTCGGTTATACTCCTGAAGAGGTTTCTTTAAAAGGAAGGAAAGTTATAAACATCTCTCTAAATTCTGTTTCAGCATCCATGGGCGAAGTTGTTGTAGTAGGGTATGGAACACAAAAGAAAAGCGTAGTAACCGGTGCCATCTCAAGTGTTAAAGCTTCGGACCTCGAGAATCAACAAATAGGCCGGATAGAGCAGGCAATGCAGGGAAGGGTATCCGGTGTAACAATCGCCTCCGGCTCAGGAGCCCCAGGAACTGCTGCCACTGTAAGGATCCGCGGTATTACGTCATTAAATGAAGGAGCCAGCAATCCGTTGTACGTGATAGACGGAGTTGTAATTGGCAATGGAAGTATAGATTATCTTGATGCAAGTGATATCGAGTCAATAGAAGTATTGAAAGATGCTGCGTCTGCTGCCATATATGGTGCACGTTCTTCTGCCGGCGTTATTCTTGTTACTACAAAAAAAGGTAAAGCCGGTAGCATTCGGGTTAATTATAACGGTTACTATGGAACACAGGCGCCTGCAAAAAAATTAAAAGTGTTGGATGCTACCCAATATGCGCAAATGCGCAATGAGCAACTTGTTAATGATGGCGGCGGAGTATTTTTTACAAACCCCGAGTCTTTTGGCAAGGGAACTGATTGGCAAAGCCTGGTCTTTAGTGATAATGCCCAAATCCAAAATCACGAAGTAAGCATCAGTGGCGGAGGTGAGAAATCTACATTTTATACTTCTTTCGGCTTTTTCGGACAGGATGGAATAGTAGCCCCATCCATATCTAATTATAAGCGTTATAACATCAGGCTTAATTCGTCTTATAAAATAACAGACTGGCTAACCATGGGCCAGACACTGGGTTTCTCTCATATTAAAGAGAAGGGCAACGTGGTTGGTAATAATAATTTCGGCGGGCCTATTTCTGCCGCCCTCATGCTTGATCCGATAACAAAAATATTGATAACAGATCCCGCAGAAGCTAATGCAGTCCCCTATTCCTCTCAGCCAGTGGTTAGAGATGCATTCGGCAACCCCTACGGAATTTCAAAATATATTGCCCAGGACGTCACCAATCCTTTAGCTTATATACAAACCCGGCAGGGCAATTATGGCTGGTCTGATAATATTGTAGGCAATGTATTCCTGGAAGCTGAACCCATAAAAGGACTAAAATTGCGGTCCACACTTGGTGGAACGCTATTTTATTGGGGCAGTGAAAGTTTCACACCCCTCTTTTACCTCAACTCAAATACCCTGTCTACACAAACCGCCTTTGCACGAGACAGGCAACGATCTCTAAACTGGAACCTGGAAAACATTGTTTCTTACAATCGTTCTTTTAACCAACATAATTTAACCCTGTTAGTAGGACAAGGGGCTTATCTTGATAACAACAGCAGTGGTATTAACGTTACCTACTACAATCTGCCCGTTACTAATTTCGATGATGCTACCATGAATTACAGCATCTCTGCAACAGATAAAACTGCCGGTGGCTATGAAGGAATACATCATACCGTTAATTCATTATTCAGCAGGATAACGTACGACTATAATAGCAAATATTTATTTACCGGGGTTATACGAAGAGATGGTTCGTCAAGATTTGGTTCTGATAATAAATATGGCTACTTCCCTTCTGCTTCTGTTGGCTGGGTGGCATCGCGTGAAGACTTCTGGAACTTTAAAAACATTATTAATTTCCTTAAATTTAGAGGTTCTTATGGTATTACAGGTAACGATGTGTTAGGTGATTTCAGGTACCTGGCAACTGTTGGCGGTGGACGAAATTACACCTTCGGTAATAACATTTATACTATCGGTTATAGTCCCGATGCTCCATCAAATCCTGAATTAAGATGGGAAGAAACGAGCCAGCTCAATTTCGGCCTGGATATGGTTCTCTTCCAGAACTTTAATGTAACCTTTGACTGGTATAATAAAAAAACTACCGGCATCCTCCAAACCATTGACTATCCTGCTTATGTAGGCGCCACCGGTGCTTCTTATGGCAACGTGGCTGATATGGCAAACCGCGGCCTGGAACTGGAGTTGGGATATCAAAAGCAAATAGGAGCAGTAAATTTAAATTTGAAAGGCAATGTTTCGCGTGTGAGAAATGAGGTGACTTATCTTGGAGCCAATAAAGCTTTTATAGAAGGAGGTGCCACACTTCAAAACAGTACATACGCGCTTACCCGCACGGCTGTTGGCCAGGCAATCGGTTCCTTTTTTGGATTTAAAACGGCAGGAATTTTTCAAAATCAAAAGGACATAGATAGTTATGTGGGTAAAAGCGGCAAGCCTATTCAGCCTGCTGCCAAACCCGGCGATTTTCGCTGGACCGACGTAAACGGAGACGGACAAATTACCGAAGCTGACCGTACTTTTATTGGTAATCCAATACCCGTATGGTCCTATGGGTTCTCTTTTAATGCATCATGGAAAAATTTTGACCTACTGGTTTTTGGACAAGGAGTTGCTGGCAACCAGATATTCCAGGGATTAAGGCGTTTAGACCTTTCAACCGCCAACTGGCAAACCACCGTACTGGATCGGTGGAGGGGAGAAGGGACATCTAACTCAGAACCGCGGCTTTCCGTTAAAGACCCCAATAAGAATTTCTCTAATCCATCCGACTATCATTTAGAAAACGGAGATTATTTTAGAATTAAAACATTACAGGTAGGATATTCATTGCCTAAAACAATCATCAACAAAGCCGGACTGAAAACAGTTCGTGTTTATTTAAGCAGCAATAACCTGCTAACCGTTACTAAATATTCCGGGTACGATCCTGAAATTGGTGGAAGCAGTTATGGTATCGACCGCACTGTTTATCCACAGTCACGTTCACTTTTGGTAGGATTAAATGTTGGCTTTTAATCGTTAAACAACAAAAAAATGAAAACAAAAAATATTAGATACATAACCATTGTTTTACTGGCATTACAAGGCATCCCTTCCTGCAAACAGGAATTTTTGGAAGCAGATCCAAAAGCAACACAGGTTGAGACAAATTATTATAAAAACCCTGCTGAAGCCTATAATGGTTTAGTGGCTGCCTACGACCCTGTTGGATGGGAAGGCGCAACTGGTAGCGGGTATGGTAATTTCGCCTGCCTGGAAGCGGCTACGGATGACTGTTTGGGTGGAGGAGCCAGTGGTTCGGATGTGCCGTTCCTAAATACAATGGATAGTTACACTATCGACGCTGCCAATGGCCCCCAACTTGATTTTTGGAAGAAAAATTTCACCGGTGTGTCAAGAGTTAATTCCATTCTTTCAAAGCTGGAGCCCGGTATTCCCGGTTTAACGGACGCTGTTAAAAAACGATACATAGCAGAAGCTAAATTTTTAAGAGCATATTTTTATTTTGACCTGGTACGCTTGTTTGGTCATGTACCCTTGTTCACAAAACCGCTATCAACAGATGAAATTTATAATACTCTGCAGGCTGCTCCCGCTGAAGTATATGCGCAAATTGAAAAAGATCTGTTGGATGCCGCTACTGAAACAAATCTTCCTGACATGGTTCCAGCGGCTACCGAAGGTGGACGTATCACAAAAGGTGCTGCTCATGCCTTATTGGGAAAAGTGTATTTATATGAAAAGAAATGGGCAGAAGCTGCCAGGGAACTGGCGGATGTGAATGGAACACCTGGCGGAACCAGCAAATACGGCTATCGTTTGCTCCCTAATTTTAGTGATATCTTTAAACCGGATAACCGGTTCAACAACGAATCAATTCTTGAAATAACGCATAACTCCATATCTGCGTCCGCATGGGGCAACACTGCCAGGGTAGAAGGATTTATTGCTTCTACTATGTTTGGCCCGAGAAGTTATGCAGGCCCGCTTTTTTATGCGGGCTGGGGTGGTTGTCCTATTAGTTCTTCCTTAATTGATGCCATTCATTTTGATCCTCGGTATCCAACAACCATATCCAATGTAGATAGTTTGGCCAAGGCAGGAGCGGCGACTTACATCCCCGGTTATCAAAATACCGGTTATTTTGCCTTAAAATTTGCACCATTAAATACCTTTAAAGCAACAGTAGGACCTGCCACCATTAACTATCCACAGAATTATATTGAGATTCGTATTGCCGATACTTATTTAATGGAAGCTGAAGCGTTAGTGCACGGTGGTGGAGATGTTGTAAGAGCAGCTGCACTTTTAAATGCGGTGCGCTCAAGGGTTCGCCTGGCTTCTGTAGCAGCGACGCTGGAAAATATTTATAATGAACGTCATTTGGAATTGGCGACTGAGGGTCACCGTTGGTATGATTTAATACGCACAGGGAAGGCCGCGGCAATTTTAGGCCCGCTTGGTTTTAAGGCGAATAAGAATGAATTTTTGCCTATTCCATTACGGGAGTTGAGTAATACGAGGCTGGTACAAAATCCGGGGTATTAGATAGGCTATCAGCGATCGGCTATCAGCTATCGGCTATCGGCTATCAGCTATCGGCTTTACTCAAGGAAAGGTTTTTGACTAGTTAAATATATTCCTTTATTGAAGAAGCGTCTGAACGAATCTGTAACAGGTTTGTCGCACAAAACCTATAAGGTTTGCTTTTGATGTGCTGGGCAATTCGGGTTCAACCCTTATAGGTTTAAGCAGCGTCTGACCGAAAATATAAAGGGAGGTTCGACCTTTGAGGTCTTCAAGACCTCAAAGGTCTTGAATGAGGAATCTACCCTTATTTCAGACCTGGGAGGTCTTGAAGACCTCACAGGTCGAACCCTTGCTTTATGGTTTAGGTCAAGATCATAATAATCTCAAGCATTTATCTAACTCTATAAATTGTACATAATGAAATATACCAACAAACTATTTTTTGCATTTTTAACGATTGCCTTACTAACGGTAAGTAGTAGAGCAAAATCCCAATCAAAACCTGCAGCATCCATATATACTATTTACAGTGGCAACACACATGCGCACACATCTTACACCGGCTCCCATGGAGAGCAATTTGAAAAAAGTGCCTGTAAAGGAATTGCCGTATTCGGGGGTGATGCAAGCCCAGATAGTGTAGACACCTGGAAAGCAGGTTATGTAAAAACAGAAGGTTGCGCTTCAATAATAATTATCCGGTCTACCCAATATCCAGGCCCAAACGAGGTTTTGAAACCTGATTGGCAAAAATTCCAGGGAACTCCATCTGCACATTTTGCCCTGGCCAAAGCTAACCATTATGATTTTTATGTAACAACCGATCACTCGCAGGATTATACGCTTAATCCTCCAAACATTTCCAATAAGGCATGGGTTGATTCGAGACAGGCAGCGGATGCAGTTACCAATAGCAGTTTCGTAGCCATCAGGGGTTATGAACATTCAGAAAACAACGGGCCTAACGGGCAGGGACACATTAATATAATCAATAGCGCAGAATACCTGAATGCACTGGATCCGAAAATTGATCTTCCTTATTTATATAACTGGCTGAAAACTGCCAAACCTAATGGAGATGGCCCTGTAGTGGGTACGTTTAATCATCCCGGTCCCGATCAATATAACAACTGGAGTTACAGGGATGCAGCCGTAACAGATATCATGACGATGCTTGAAGTGATCAATTCAAATAATAAAATACATTACGAAGGTTTTTTAAGTGCACTGGACAAAGGATGGAAAGTTTCTCCGGTATGTGGCAATGACAACCACGGCCTCACTGGAATAAAAAAGCACACATCGCGCACATTTGTTTTGGCTATCAATAAAACCAAAGCTGCTATTTTAGATGCTATGAAAAACAGGCGAACCTACGCGTCGCTTGACCAGAATATACAATGCAGCTATACAGTGAATGATAAAATTATGGGATCTACGCTCCCGGGTTCTAAAGAATATAAATTTAAAATTTCCATAAGTGATCCTGACTCTGGAAATCCAAAAGACAAGATCACTAAAATTGATATTGTTAGTGATAGTGGAAAAGTAGTGCAGACCTATAAGGCCGATGCCTACTCTGTTCAATGGAGTCCAACAATTCGTGATCAATCAAACAAATATTTTTTTGTAAGAGTATACAATGCCGGGGGTGGTGATGCTTCCGGTGGTGACGCTGAGAAGCCGATTGCATGGCTGGCGCCTGTATGGATGGGAAAACAACCCGGACATGTAACACTTTTACAATAATATTGCTTACAGCATGTAAACGACTTCATTTAACCATGCACGTTAAAATATTTTCAAACTATTTAAAACGATTACATATGCCCCTGATGTTTAGATTGTTTGTAATACTGGTTTTATCAGGTTCCGTTTCTGCGATGGCGCAAAAACAAAAATCAGAAAATGTGATTGTTGTCACCTTAGATGGTGTTCGCTGGCTGGAAGCTATGAAGGGCGCGGATTCATCCTTATTCCGGGATGATAAAACCACCACTAAATTTAGGAACACCTTGCAACAGAAATACTGGGCGCCTTCGCCGGGGGAACGTAGGAAAAAGCTGATGCCTTTTCTTTGGTCCGAGTTTGAAAAGAACGGTCGCATTTACGGTAATCGCGATTACGGCAACAACGTGCAGGTAAAAAATCCTTATAATGTTTCTGTTCCCGGTTATGCGGAGATTTATACGGGTTACGCCGATACTGCCATTAAATCTAATGAACTGATTCCCAATCCCAATCCAAACCTGTTTGAGTATCTTAATAAGCAACCTGGTTTTGAAAAGAAGGTGGCCGCATTTGTGTCGTGGAATGCTGCCGACTACTACCTTAATGAGGCACGTAGCGGTTATCTTGTGAATTGCGGGTATGAAAAGATGACCGGCAAACTGTCGCCCATGCAGGAGCGGATTGACGAGATGATTGCTATATGGCCTAGAACGGTTAGCTCTTCATCACGTTCTGATATCTTCACTTATGAACATGCACGTGAATACATACAGCTTAACCACCCACGTGCCCTGGGCATCGGCTTCGCTTATACGGATGATTATTCTCACAGTGGCGAATACGCCTTTTGCCTGGAACAGATACATGCTTTTGATACTATGATAAACCAGCTGTGGGAATTTGTGCAATCGGATCCCTTTTATAAAGACAAAACCACGCTACTTCTTACAGTAGACCATGGACGCGGCTTCGGCCCCGCCTGGACATCACATGGGCCAACGGTTGAACATTCTAACGAGATCTGGTTTGCTGTGATGGGGCCAGGTATAACACCCTTGGGTGAAATGAAAAATGCTACCAATATATACCAAAACCAGTTTGCACAAACTATTGCCCATACGCTCGGGTTGGAGTTTAAGTCAAGCAGAGAAACGGGGAAGGTGATTGATGAATTATTTACTAAGTAGGGACATGCCACCATTCCTTTTATAAACTTAGTTGGAGCAAATCCAGGCATCTTTTTAAAGGCAAATGAAAAATGTGACAGATCTTCAAACCTCAGGTCTGGACGCGAACCAGTATCAAATTTAGTTTGTAGAAACCTCCAAATGGTGTTTTTATTTGGTGTGGAACCATCAATACTCCTAAATTTGAGAAATAAGGCTTCTTTATCCATTCTTTTGATTTTTTTTACTCAGAAATGTGTTTCTTTTGTAATATAAAGCTGTTATAAGTTAAATTCTATCTCCCAACTTCAATTGTAAACCAGGCCAAATGATTAAATTATTTTCTGTTTCGGTGTTAGCAATTACCATATTTGTTACCAGTATGTCTTTCAAAAAAGATTCTACCAATTTGCCTGTAGCCGGCACATCGGCTCCGGAAGCCGCATTGCAGGCTTCACCTGTTTATGAAATGCGTGTTTATTATGCGGCTCCTGGGAAACTGGAAGATCTTAATACCCGTTTTCGTGGTAATACCATGCGTATTTTCGCTAAACACGGCATGACAAACATTGGTTATTGGCTTCCAATCGAGAACCCGGAAAACAAACTGGTGTATATATTGTCCTATCCCAGTCGCGAAGCCAGGGATGCATCATGGAAAGCCTTTAGTGCTGACCCTGAATGGCAGGCCGTTGCAAAAGCATCGGAAGTTAACGGCAAAATTGTAACGAAAGTGGTAAGTACCTTTATGCAAGCCACAGATTATTCACCTGCTTTGAAACTGGTGGCCAATCCTCAACCCCGCACTTTCGAATTACGAACGTATACAGCTTCTGCCGGTAACCTGCCAAATTTGCACGACCGTTTCCGCAATCATACATTAAAACTTTTCGAAAAGCAGGGTATCACAAATATTGCCTACTTCCAGCCCATGGATAGCGCTGGAGTGAAGAGTAACAAGCTTGTTTATCTGATAGCTCATAAAGATAAAGCCACCGCAGATGCATCGTGGAAGGCTTTCAGGGAAGATCCGGTGTGGGTAGCCGCGAAAAGCGCTTCGGAAGTAAAAGGTGGTGGTTCTCTTACTACAAATGTTGAATCGGTGTTTATGCTGCCTACGGATTATTCGCCTATTAAATAATCATCTTTATTTATTAACCTTTTGGCCATGGCATAGTCTTTTTACCTGTTGCCTAAATAAATTAAAGAAGCTCATGTTTAATCAGACATGAGCTGCTTTTTGTATGGCAAAATACAATGGAAGCGATTACTGATTACCGGTAGGAAGCACAGATTGATAGTAAACGTTTTAACCCTTTTTAGGAAGGTTTGGTTATCGGCCTATTTTCCTTCCGTATTCAAGGAGGAAGCGCTACAGCCGAAGGCTGGAAATGTTGATGGTTAAAGGATGGCATCACGACTAACGGTCGATCATCCTGCGATTTATGTTGTAGGTGAGGCTATACGTTAACCACCCCGTTTTGTCGAAGTTGCCGGGGGTTTCTTAACGAGGTCCGGATAGCGGACCTCTTGCCAGGCTGTCACGGTATTGTAAAAATGACTTCTAACAAACCGAAGATCCAGGTTTTCTTAATCGAATATTTATTCATGATGCTTCGACCTGCTTTATTGTAGCTTATTAAACAACTTCATAAGTTCTGCCACTATTTTCCGGGAAGCTTCTGTTTCAACTTTCCGTCATCGAGCACCAATGAACGGGCAAACAACTCGTCATGAATATAAGCCGCAGGAGGCTCTACAAAATTGCCTACGATACCCAGCCATAAATAAGGAGTGATATTCGATGTGGAAACACCCGCACGGAAAACAGGCTTTTGAGCAAATGCCCTGGAGTAAAAGCCTAAAATAAAAATACCACAAATCACGAAATTCGTAGAAGAGAAGTAATTATTATTGAAGCTGTTTATTTCTTTTTTCATCTTCCCATAAATATATTATAAAAGCGTACCCGGAGTGTCAATAAAGTTGGCTATTTATTTAGCGATCACTTTTTTTTGGACGCTTTGGCTATTTTGTTAAAGTCAAGCGCGAGTGCAATCCAATAGTCAAAATCTTTTTTATTCTTTATACTATCCTCGTTCACGTGAATATATCCCTTGTATTCTCTTCCTCCCATAATTACGGTGCTGCAACCTTTTTTCCGGATAACTTCATCATGACTGGCAGAATCAATTCGGCACATGATTCTATCAGCACCTACGTTAATACACATTTTATCATCAACCATAAATGCCAAACCGCCAAACATTTTTTTCTCTTCTACTTTGGGTAAATGAGAAAGTGCTATCCTTATTCTGTGGGCTAGTTTTTCATTGTAAGCCATAGGTATTTTGTATTTGCCTGGAAAGTCAGGATGTCAAAAAATATTGAAGTGGATCAAACTGTACTATTTGGAATTAAAAAAGATGGCCCGTTGTCAGGTCACCTTTTAGTACTAATAATTATATAACCATCAGCCCGCGGCCTGCGATCGAGTAAAGAAATCAAGCCAAATCAAAGCGGCCGAGATTCATCACCTTTGCCCATACCGCTATAAAGTCCTTCAGGAATTTCTCTTGCGAATCGCCAGATCCATAAACTTCCGCAATAGCGCGGAGTTCTGAATTAGAACCAAAGATCAGATCAACACGGGTGCCGGTCCACTTGAGTTCGCGGGTAGCCCGGTCAAAGCCCTGGAATATGTCATTGGTCTGCGAAACCGGTTTCCACGTCGTATTTATATCGAGCAGGTTAACGAAATAGTCATTGGTCAGTGCTTCCGGACGCTTCGTGAAAACACCATTTTGAGAGTTGTCGAAGTTTGTCTTAAGCACCCGCATGCCACCCATCAGCACCGTCAATTGTGGCGCCGTCAGCGTCAGGAGTTGTGCTTTATCTATCAACATATCTTCGGCAGAAGACTTATGCCTGGGGTTTAAGTAGTTGCGGAACCCGTCTGCACCTAGTTCCAGTGCCTCAAATGATTCAATATCGGTTTGCTCCTGCGATGCATCTGCACGTCCCGGTGTAAAGGGCACCGTTACTTCCTGACCGGCATTTTTTGCCGCCTGTTCAATACCAACGTTTCCAGCCAGCACGATCAGGTCGGCGATTGAAATCTTTGTAGGTCCGGACTGCGCGCTGTTGAAATCATTTTTAATGCCTTCCAGCTTCGTCAGTACGGTGGACAGCTGGGTCGGGTTGTTAACTGCCCAATCCTTCTGCGGTGCCAGGCGAACACGACCACCATTGGTGCCGCCGCGTTTATCAGAGTTACGGTACGTGGAGGCCGAGGCCCAGGCGGTAGAAACCAGTTGAGATACCGGCAATCCGGAAGCAAGAATCTTTTCCTTCAGAACAGCAATATCCTGGTCGTTGACCAGAGCATGCGTAACGGCAGGTACAGGATCTTGCCAGAGCAGTTCTTCAGTAGGCACTTCCGGACCAAGATAGCGTTCTATCGGCCCCATATCGCGATGCGTTAGCTTAAACCAGGCCCGGGCGAAGGCGTCTGCAAACTCATCCGGATTCTCGTGGAAGCGTCTTGAAATTTTTTCGTAGGCAGGGTCTGCTTTCATAGCCAGGTCTGTGGTCAGCATAAAGGGCGCGTGACTTCTTGATGGATCATGCGCATCGGGTACTGTGCCGGCACCTGCCCCGTCTTTCGGTTGCCACTGATGTGCCCCGCCCGGGCTCTTTGTCAGTTCCCATTCAAAACCGAACAGGTTGTTGAAGTATTCGTTGCCCCACTTTGTTGGCGTGGTGGTCCAGGCTCCTTCTAGTCCGCTGGTAATAGTATAAATTCCATTTCCACTACCAAATGTATTTTTCCAGCCGAGGCTTTGCTCCTCGAGGCCCGCACCTGCGGGCTCAGACTCAATGTACTGGCCCGGATCGGCAGCACCGTGCGTCTTGCCGAAAGTATGACCGCCCGCAATAAGTGCCACGGTTTCTTCGTCGTTCATAGCCATGCGACCGAAGGTCTCACGAATGTCATAAGCTGCGCCCAGTGGATCAGGGTTGCCTTTTGGCCCTTCCGGGTTCACGTATATGAGGCCCATATGGGATGCCCCAAGCGGTTGTTCCAATTTGCGCTCCTGGCCGTCGGGATACCTTACATCATCTCCCATCCATTTGGTTTCAGAACCCCAATATACATCCTCTTCCGGCTCCCAAACATCCTCTCGCCCGCCACCGAAGCCGAACGTTTTGAAGCCCATCGACTCAAGGGCACAGTTGCCGGTAAGAACCAGCAGGTCTCCCCACGAAAGTTTCCTGCCATATTTCTGTTTGATCGGCCACAGCAGCATTCGGGCCTTGTCGAGGTTCGTATTATCGTTCCAGCTGTTGAGTGGCGCAAAGCGCTGCGAGGCTGAACCACTGCCACCACGGCCATCACCGATTCGGTAGGTGCCGGCGCTGTGCCAGGCCATCCGGATGAAGAGAGGTCCATAGTGACCGTAGTCTGCCGGCCACCAATCCTGCGACTTCGTCATTAGGTCGATGATATCTTTCTTCACGGCAGCCAGATCAAGTGTCTTGAATTCTTCGGCGTAGTTAAAATTTTCGTCCATCGGATCGGACAGAGAAGAGTGTTGACGAAGGATACTCAACCTTAACTGGTTTGGCCACCAGTCGCGGTTTTTCGTGCCACCGCCGGCACTTTTGTTTAAAGCCCCACTCGTAAACGGGCACTTGCCCACTGTGTTGACTTTGCTTTCATCATTGACATCCCAAACCGTTGTATCCTGACTTCCGTTATTTTGCATTATGATTGGATTTAAAGTTATCATCAAAATTAGAGTAATCTATTGAATGGTTTCTATCTATTGTTTTTATTTACATATAGATAAAACTTATAATTATAGATCATGTCTGATAGTCATTAGCCAGGCATGAATGATTGCTTGACAAGATCCCAGGTTCCTTAAAACAAAAATCAAGTGATGCCAAACTATGGGTACAATTGGTATTTATTAATTTAAACAAGATTTCAAAATGATCACCCTGGTGTTAAGTCAACCATAAAGTGACGGTTTTTCTTATAAGCCTTCAGCCATCAGCGGTCAGCAGATCAAAGCATCACAGGCTTCCTCCTGATAGCTGATGGCTGATAGCTGATGGCCAGAATCCGTCAATTCAGGTTTGACATTACACTAGTCCATAAATCATTCCTTCCCTTTCAATAATACTATGCGGTTTAAATAAAATTGTTTCTTGTCGTTATCTGCCTTCAATCGAATTGTGATGGTATGATTTAAGGGTGTAATAGCAAATTCGCTGAGATATTCCCAACGGAACCTTGATATCTCTTTAGAGTATGAGTCGATCCATCCTGTTAAAGGCGTCTGCCTTTGCCATAACGAAAAGGTACAACCTTGAGGAAGCTTTGTATAATCTAATAAGAGTTTGTAATTACCAGCAGGCAGATCCTGCAATTGCACTTGTAAGCCGGCTTCATGCTCCGTTGTAAAAATAAAACTTTCTCCACGACGGTGTACCCCTATTTCTCCATCAATAATAAAACTCATAAGCTGTGGATAAATCATAAGTGTATCCGGAATTACAATTTGTGTTTGCGCTGAATTTGGAGGATGAGATACTACCGGCGCGGTATTACAATAATAATAAGAAACGGAAGTATAAGAACCGGGTTTCATATTTTTCTCGGGGCCGTGTTCTATTGACTGGTATAAATTATTGGTAAAAGATAATTTATCGGCTAAGAATAACCGGTATCCTCCTGTACGGGCGAGGGGCAAAGAATAGTCCAGTGCACCAGAGAGGGGCATGCTAAACGGGGCGTCCCAACGATCCATTAATGCATACCATCCGCCATTAAAATAATCTTCAGAACCGGTGCCATGCATGCTTGTTTTTCCATCTATTGCCGTGGAATCATCCCCTTCGAAAAAGGTTGTCATGCCCGGCTCAAGACCCCTTGCCTGCAAAACCGTTCCTACATTATGTCCCTTTCCCGAGACTTTTATAAACTCGTGAGGTTGGCCCAATGGAACGTTTTGCTGACTGTTCCAAAAAGTATAAAACTTGCCTTCCTTTGCGCTGTCTCTAACCTGGCCGCTAACAATTACGTTGGCGGTTATCACCAGGGGACCCGTTGTTTTATGCAGGCTGGATTTCCTGTAGATAAGTTCAATTGTTGCCGAATGGTCGAAAGGCATGGGAAAGTAACAATAATTTTTCTTCCCGGTTGTTCCGATCAACAAACTTTCCATAGAGGTTTTACCAAATGCATATCCAAAAAAATCTGCGACAGGGCAATATACTGCCGGAGTTATTTCGTGGTCCCATGTAATTTTGATATCCACCTCTTTTAACAGGCCTTCAAAAGCGGAAGAGGGATCTAATTCAATACCAAGGATCCTGCCTCCCTTATTCGTTTGTACCAACACCTGTTTATCCCCGGGATGAAGTTCAAATTTTTTCCTAATTGTTGAAATAGCGGTTGATTTCAAAGATTGAAAATCCTGGACCGTCTTGTTTCTCTTATTCCAAAGCGTTTTTATACTTTCCAGGTCGGTCTTTTCTTCCGCATTAAGCGCAAGGGTAAAATTCTTCACGGCAGTTCCCGCCGGGAACAACCGGTAACCAATTTGATGAAATTGGGTTCGTTTGCCACGATATACTATCATACAGCGACGCTGAAAAGGTATGGGCAAATAGCAATAGTAACCTCCCAGTTGATTGTTGCAGAGGGGTGCGATAAACGGGAAAATTTTTCCCGAAAACAAATCGAGGTATTTTATGGTGAAGGCGGCATGACTGGTATCATCTATGTAAAAATCCAGGCTGTCTTCAGACGGGGTAGGCGTCCAGATACGGTTTATCACACCAGGTCCCTGCATGTCAAATATTACAAGGCTGCTATCAGTACGTTTTCTTAAAAAAGAATACTTGCCGCTGAAACCATCATCATTGCCCCCGGTAGTATCATAAGAAGAGGTTTGCCCGATAACCGTTTTCTCCCGGTAAACCGGTAGGTCATCGATTTTATAAAAGGGTTTTAATTCAGTAGATAACGAAATCATCCCGGAGGCTTTTTGGGAATGCTGGGCCAAAACCTGCTGGAATGACAATAAAGACATGCATACAACCAGGATACTAAAAACTTTTATCTTAAAACATCTACTCATAACTGTTAGTACCGTTTAAATGGGGATGAAGGTATTAAAGGATCTCCACGAATAATGGCAATTATCTGTTCTTCAACATTGGAAATATTTTACGGATATCGTCATCTGACGGTTGACTTCCATACTCACAAAGCTCAAAAGCTTCCGCTTGTTCTACCTTCCCCGATCTTTCAACTCCATACCATTTTACAAGTGATGCTTTTACTTCAGGTGTTATCTTCACCTTTCTCTTTGATGCAAGCCATTGCAAACGCTCATCTTTGCCCTTAGGCACTTCTTCCAAATAATGCCCTATCCAGGGCAACCATTCGTATACCTGAGATACATGTGCATCTAATGCATATACCTTTTTAGAATATACTTCCGTAATATCAATAGCAATGTCTGGACGAAAAGGATTTGGTTTTTGAAAATTATCCTGGAAATAAAAGAAGATGGGGTTCTTTTTTAAAGGCGCTGTTCCAGGAGCTACATTTGGAACTGCAACCATATATGCGGCATCTTGTACAAGTACGCCTGTATAACGATGGTCTGGGTGGTAGTCATTTGGTCGGGGTGCAATAACTACATCAGCATCCCATTCGCGGATCTTTTTAATGATCTGCAGTCTTACATCTAAAGTGGGTAATAATAGTCCATCATGATTATTTAGTACATCATACGTAACGCCAAAGCGTTTACCTGCTTCCTGTGCCTCCAGAAATCTTCTTTTAGCCAATGCTACACCTTTTTCACTTTGATGCCCTGCATCGCCATTTGTTACTGATACGAATTTTACTGCATGTCCCAAAGATGAAAGGAGCATGGCTGTACCACCGGCATCCAGGTCGCAATCATCAGGATGAGCACCTATCACAATAATTCTCATCTTTTTGTTTTCTGCCTGGCTTT
Source organism: Chitinophagaceae bacterium (assembly GCA_039921525.1). Classification (GTDB taxonomy): domain Bacteria; phylum Bacteroidota; class Bacteroidia; order Chitinophagales; family Chitinophagaceae; genus JADCRZ01. The sequence goes on from JBDSBP010000533.1 coordinate 29,038, forward strand.
TAGCAGTATTTAAAAACCCAATTGAGAAAACAACGATTAAAAATAACATTCGTTTACTTTTCATAATTTATTTGTTAGTTAGTAATTATAAATCAGGCTGATTGCAATTATTACAGAATCATTTAATAGGCGCATTGCTAATCACAGTCCTGGAACTTTTTACATCCACTACAAATCTATTGAATTAAACTTTACAGCACTGATTGTAAGACGACGTCAGTCGGTTCGAAAGGGACCGTAGCAAAGCCCCGGGGATATATTTCCAGGCAAATAGTTACAAACCCTTCCCAATTGCCATGGCAAACGGTTCTACCCAATACCTTACCAAGATAGCTCTTTCTTGATGCCCGCTTGCCTGGCAATTAATCATCATTTTAATAACTTTTAAAATTTGCAATTCATTTTCAAATAGACAAATTTTTAGTTGCAAAAGATGCGGAAGACACGGTTTTACATACCCCCGGCATAAATGCCGGGGGTATGAAGAATGCTTTTTGGGCTTTAGCCCAAGAAGATCGAGGTATTTTTAAGATTTTTTATTTGACGAAGTCTATAATATATATCAATAAGTGGTTTTCATATTATTCTTTGTGCTCCTTTTGTGCCTTCGTGTCTTCGTGGCCTGTTCTTCTATCAACCCTTCGGAATTTTTCATTATTTTAGTCTCGATTCTTTCTAAAAACATATTTATGAAATACATCCGGTCGATTATGTTTGCAGGTAAAGCTCTTGTTTTATTGACTGTTTCCCAATCTGCTGCTTCATCTAACAATAATTTAGATCCCGGTAAACTTGTTGCCGATACCATTATAAAAGACAGCGTTATTTATGAAACAACAAAAGGACTACCGTTGAAGCCGTCCCGCAAGATCAGTTTTATAAACGTAAAATTAGAAGAATAATAGAGGGGCTTAATAAAAAAAGCGTACTTATTGAAATCTATTGATGGAAGGCCTAACTATGTTATAAATAAGTGATTCAAAAGAGCTCCATCGTTATTTAATAATATACCTTGATTAAATAGTCAGCTTTTTGAAATTAAAGTAGCTCGACAGAGTCAGGTTGGCGGTTCATTTTTAGGAGGTTGTAGGAATGCAATCAATAATGAAGTATAGAGTTACATACGACTTGATTTAGACCTTGAACAATGTTTTAACATACTGGCACTCCTCTTATTAAGATAAATCCCTTTAAAAATATTTTCTCGCTTCTTGTAGTTAAATCCAAATCAAGTTATTTCCTGAGCTATGACTTGACTAACAGTTATCCTATTTCCAACTAACTCATTTGCTATTTAATATTTCCAATCAGGTGCTTCTATTACATCTTTATCCATATACAATAAAAGTTCAAGGTAGTATATTCCAGATTGTTGATATACATTTAGCATATACTTAGATCGGTAAAGTGCCGACCGGTTTGACTTTGACCGAACTGAATATAAATCGAAGTCTCTCTCTTTCCAATATGATTTCCTTGCTCAACTATTTTAGAACTGTCTGCAGAAATATGATATTGGATCTTAACTAATCTGCAAAATTTTTCAAATATTTTCATTATTTCAGTATCAAGTTTCCTTAGCAATTCTTTAAGCATTATATCTTCTTTGGGCTCATTATTTAACTTTCTTTCGATGTATTTTGCCAGGTCTATATCGTTAATATTTAGACCTTCTGAAAATTGGACAGGAAATGGAAAGTTCAATATATCATTTTCTATGTTCTTAATTTTCTTTTCTATCTGCAACATTATTTCACCATTAGATGACAATTCATTGATAGTAAAATTTAATGAACCGACAAATATCATAAAAGCAGTAGAACTGGTGCGGCAGGCATAATATTTCCACTGGAATTTTTCGTTTTTCGAAATATATATTTCAATATTACTTACGTACTTATTACTTAAACGCTTTAGTGCAAGCATCCATTCTTTGAGCTCTTTTAATACACTGAAGCGGAGTAAATTAAAAAACAAAGAACTCAACTATTTATTTGTCAGAGACATCTTCAATGAAGGTGTTGATATTCCGGAAATTGATACTGTTTTATTTAACACCCCTCGGATGTAATATTGGCTACAACTTTACTCAATTTGGGAACACTTCTCCCTTACCACTCTTGTATCCTAGATTTTGGACACCAAAAAAATGCAATAAATAATTCTCATCACAACAACCTCCACAGGCTTCGGAAACGTCTCCGCCAAACTATTTCAATCAAACGGCTGGAACTTCATCGCAACATTCGGTTTGATCCTGAGCCAGTAGCTTTCCACCATGTAAAAATATTTGGCTGTAAGATTATTCATTAATTCTGACTGCGTTGCATCGCGGTTAACCATTGTGTTACCCCAACCTTTGTAGTCTGCCGAACAGGCATGAAAGGTGAAAGAACCCCAGTTGCGCCGGAGCCCGGATTAAAGGCGATGGAACCGGTTACCTGGGTGCGACGGCTGCCGGGAAACTGGTGTAAATATCAAACTCATTCTATTCCGTATGCCTGTTCCATTTTTTGCAAGGGACCAATTCACTTAACCCTAGTAGCAAACCATGGTAAACTATACCAAAATATCCTCAGTTGTGTAATAAAATAACCAGTTAGTTAAGGGGTTTCACAATAGTATCTAATCCTGCCAGTGGCATGATTTTTAAATATCTTTAATGATATTCTTATTTAGAATTAAATAAATTTTGAGTATGTCAAGTAAGGAAAATGAAAATAATCCTTTCTCCTTCAAGGTATTTGAAGAAGAGGCCCAAATCGATAAGAAAATTGTTGAAAAAGGCACCGTCAGAATTATAAAAAACGTGAATACGGAAGATGAAAAAGTTTGCGTGACTTTAAAAAGTGAAGAAGTTGAAGTAGAAAGAATATCCATAAACGAATACGTGGATACGCTGCCACAGGTGCGATACGAAGGGAACACCACGATAGTTCCTGTTGTGAAAGAGGTAGCTGTTGTTGAAAAAAGAATCTTACTGGTGGAAGAGATTTATATAACCAAGAAAATAATCACAAAAGAGGAGGAAAGGACTATTCCACTAATGAAGGAAGATATAATTATTGAAACTTCCCGTGGAAAATAAAATGATGAAAACCATTTTGTAAAACTTTAATAAGGAGGTGTATTATGACAAAAACAATTGTAGCTATTTACAACAGTAAGGAGCAGGCACAGAATGCAAAAGACCAGCTATTGAAAGTTGGTTATAATAACAATGATATCGATGTTTCGTCTGGTAAAACAGATGCCGCAGATTCTAATGAACAAGAAAGCGGTATATCCCGTTTCTTTAAAAATTTATTTGGCAATAATGATGAGAACACGGAACGATATTCCAATGTTGCTGCGCAAGGTTATGTGGTGACTGTTTATGCAAATTCGGATGACGAAGCTCAAAGGACCTCAAGTTTGCTGGATGATTACGGAGCTATTGATGTTGATGATAGTTATAACAGGCGGCTTGTTGATAAAAAGTTTAATGCCGACCAATACGATGAGAAAAGTGCCACTATGAATGAGATCCTGGGTAATAGGAACGTAAACGAAAGATTTGATGACAGGAAAATAAACGCTGACGATCTTGATGAAAATAACAGGACAATTCCGGTGATAGAGGAAGATATCCAAATTGGTAAAAAAGAAGTGATTACCGGTGGGGTACGCATAAGAAGCCGTATCATTGAAAAACCCGTTGAAGAGAATCTCCGGTTGCGTGAAGAGCATATTCATGTTGAGCGAAACAAAGTGGATAGGGCCGCAACGGACGATGACCTAAGGCAATTTAAAAATACCACAATGGAGATGACTTCCAGTACAGAAATTCCGGACGTAAGAAAAACTTCGAAAGTAGTTGAAGAGGTATTTTTAGAAAAGGAAGTAAATCACCGTGATGAAACTATTCATGACAAGGTCAGAAAAACAGAAGTGGATGTAGAAGATATGACAACTCAAGATAATATCAAAAACAGGAATTTATAGATGAAAAAAAACAGTGGCACCAGTTGTCACTGTTTTTATTACATTACCACCAATACATTAAACTATTACAATGGCAGAGTTACATGTTCAACGCAAGCGAAATAATTCCTGGTGGATATGGCTGATCATAGCCGTATTGGTTATCGCAGTTGCCGTATACTGGTACATGAACTATTATGAAAGAAATGGAGAAGTAACGTCAACCACTACCACTACTTCAACCTATAACGACACTTCCGGTAAGAACACACCAAATAAATAATTTGAAAGTAAACTTTTTTCAATGCCTTAAAAAAGTAAACCATGTCAGAGGAAAAAAATAGCTACAATAAAAACCTTACTGAACTCCGTTCCAGCAGGTATGAAATTGCAGAGGGAGAACCGGATATCCGGGGTTGGTTAGTCAGAACACTCCAAAACCAGGAAATAGGTAAAGTGAAAGAGCTCTTGTTTGATACAAGCTCACTTAGAGTAAGATATGTGGTAGTTCAGTTAGATGGAAAACCACTGAACCTGGTTTCCCGTGATCTGCTCATTCCTATTGGCCTTGCTGAGTTGCATGAAAAAGAAAAGGTGGTGTTATTTCCTGAAATATCAGTAGGACATTTCGCTTCCCTGCCGGAATACAAGCGAGGTAAAGTTACGATGCAATTTGAGAGGGATATAAGAGCGGTTTTCGCACCATCCAGTGGCATTGTTTTCAAAGAAGTAGACTATAATGATCCGGAGGAATTTTATAATAACGAATATTTTGATGAAAAAAGAATGGACAGGCAACGCGAACGACCAGCAGACGACAAGATTGTTCGTGAAAGGATAATACCTAGGGACCGAATGAATAATGATAGGACAAAAACAGAAGGCATTAACGGACCAATCCAGGAAGGAGGTTTTGCTCCATTCCAGGAAGGAGCCATTGAAATCAAAGAACATTCTGAGGTGCCGGTTGTATCAAAAGAAGCGAGAGTGGTGGAAGAAGTGTCTATCAATAAACAAGTGACAGAACGTAACGAAAAAGTAAAAGACTCTGTAAGAAAAACAGAAATAGATATTGAAAAATTAAGTAAGGAAGATATTTCTAAAAAATAAAGCCCGCTAAAAACAATATTCTTATCTGAAAACAGTGGCAATTTTGAGTTGGTTGATCGAACCATGTTCCCTCTTAATTCAAGGCGTGACGACACATCTTTATGTTTTCGTATCTAAATTTCTTTGTTCTCCTGATAGCTGAAGGCTGATAGCTGCTAGCAATCATCATTGATGCCCCATTGTTAGCTGATACTGGGTAGTGTTTTCCAGCCAATAGGCCAATAGTCCTAAATTAAGATGCGCCTAAACTTGTAATTAGTTTATCTTCTTCAACCAAAGATTACGTACAAACACCTTGGTCGTAGCTTCGATTTCAATTCCAATCTTGCCAGACTGGTTGTTGGAAGAATTAGGATCATCATCTATCATGGTTGCCATTAACTGCCCATTTAAAATATGCATGCAGATGCCGCCACGCGCTATGACAGTATATTGATTCCAATCGTTTACCTTAACAAACTTTCCCAGGTCCTGCCTGGCACCAATCGATCCCATCAATCGTTTGCTGCTAGCGCCGAAACCTTCCACCACCTGGCCACGCCAGGCAAGGATGCGCATAGGTGTATTTTCAGAATAAAACTGTCCGGTCCAAACGGGGGAATTGGGCCAGAAGTCAGCCTGCGGGCCGGTCATCATCCATGTAAGGTTTACAGGCCCGTTATTAGCGGTTACGTTGTCATCGATTTTAGCAAGCCAAGGGAGACCGGTCTTGCTTCGGTATTGAATTCCGCTGCCACCAGTTCCTTCCACCTTGATTTCAAATTTTAGGGTGAAGTCTTTAGCTTCCATATCCTGGTAAACAATATAACTGTTACCGCTAGGGTTTGTAACAGTTGATTCTCCTACGATGGTTCCGCCTTCGGCGCGCCAGAATTTAGGGTTGCCGTCCCAGCCTTTCAGGTTTTCACCGTTAAAAAGGGAAACATAATCTTTATGGTCGTTAAATTCCATTGGTTCCGGTTCGGTGAAACTGGAACTAGTGTAATGGTTCGCTGTGGTTTTTTTTGCCGGTGAGCAGGCGGTTGACATCGTTGCCAGAACAATGGTAATAATAATCCATAGCCTCATCGAAATAATAACATGTAATACCACAATAATTTTCTGACGAGATAAATGGTTACCTACTTTTAATTTATTAAAGGTTTTCATAATTTTTAAGGAGGTTTTTTTGTAATAGTCTTGATATAATTTTTTGTAAAATTAAATAATGGCAGCCGAAACCTGTATCATACATGCCGATAAATTTAACCTTACGGTAATTTGGCAGAGGTATGAAAACATCGTGCGTTATTCAACCTCATAACTTTTTATATTAGTTCCGCCAATAAGGCTGAATAAAAAACACTAATTCTCTATACATTTTTTTTTCATAAAAACTGCTTCGATATCGATACAATGATGTCAATCTGCATGGTTTTATAAATAACCCAAGGCTTCAGCCTTGAGATATAGGCAGACTTTCGATGGGCTTTAGCCCAAGTTTCCCGCCATTATAAGAGCTACATAAGGCAGTCAGCGCTTGGGCTAAAGCCCAAAACGCATTCTTCTAAACCCCGGCATAAATGCCGGGGTTATTTAAAACCTTACCTGCCGAACCTTTTTATTAAACTAAAAATTTATATATAGAAAATGAATGAATAACAAATAATTAATAGTTATTGAAATGGTGATATTGGCGCTGATATTTTTTAATCATACGTCTGGTGCAATCAGTGCGGGGCAAGCCCCGCCCCTACAGTGATATACTCATTCAGTAGCCACCTGGTTAAATTTAATATCCCTTACCCTCATCCTGTTGTTAGATACACCCGATTTTCTGACTATAAAATAAATGTCATGAATTCCCCTGGTCTCCTTTATCATTGCCCTTACTCTTGAATCAGGTGCTTTATAAAAATTTTCCTCGCCTTTTGAAGGTATAATCTCTGCTGTATGGCCGATAACCTCCCCGGTAGAAGAATCAATCCTGATCTCAATGGTTCCGGCGGAGTTGGCATTCGCAATCTGCAGAGCCGTGGCAGCAAATTCAATTTGATTTATGCCCGTTAAATCTATTTTAAAAAGACCGAATAAAGAGCCGGGGCCCTTTGGAATTATGCTCGACCTCGTTTTAAAAATCTCCGGGTTCACATCTACGTTATTAAGGGTATCAAGTGATATTACAGGCACAACCTGGTTGCGCAAAACAGCCACGGAAACGGATGTTTGCGGCTGACTTACAGTCGTGCCCTTATCAGTATAGGCTGCGCGGAAAATAAAGTTACCGGTGACACTTCTTTCACCAGGTGGTAAGGTTGTTTTATACTGTCCTTTTAATGGCAGGGTTTTATTGACATCATTTTTTACTAATCCTATAATATAGGTTACTATTTTATTAGCATCATTTTCTGATATGTTAGTATGCGGAGGCATCGCCATCGTCCCCCATACTCCCGAGCCACCTGACCTGATTTTTTTAGAAAGGTAATTAATGGCGCCTGTATCGTTTTTGTATTTCGAAGCCACTTCCAAAAAAGAAGGTCCTATAGCACGCTTGTCTTCTATATGACAGGATTTACAATCGCTGTTCTGCATAAGTTGCGTGGCAAACTGAACAGGCATCCCTTCGGTAGCAGGATCCTCCGCTTTCGTTGACTCAATGGAATTCAATCCCCCGGAAAGGAAGTCGATGGTAAATTTTATTTTAGAAGGATCTATTTTTTTGTCCGCCAGGCTGCCATCCTCTTTATCGCTCACATTTACCGAATAGCGCATTATGCTGTCTGGAAAAAAGAAACTGGTATTACTGCCCTGAAAATCCAACGTCACCAGCGGTGGCTCATTGCCCGCAATAATCTCCATGGACTGACTTTCTTTGCCATCACTGGCATCACTAACGGTGAGGTGTACCTGGTAAACACCGGCGTCGCTAAATGTAACAACCGGGTTAGCCTTATCGAAAGTTTGCGTAACCTTACCGTTGGAAATTACCTCCCATTTATATCTTAGCGGGTCATTATCGTAATCCCTGGTTCCTGCAGACGAAAAATTGATTTGTAAAGGAACGGCCCCCGCTTTTTTATTAGCCGCTATCTTAACAACCGGCACACGGTTCCCTTTATTATATTCTATTTTAAAAAGCTGTGCCTCAGAATTTATTACATAAGGGCCTCGGCCATATTGCAACACATATAAATCACCGTCAGGGCCGAAACCCATATCGTTTGGCCCCTGTATCTGCAGCTCCGGCATGAATTGCTCCAGGGATTTATAATTCCCGTTATCATCCATCGTAACTGCCATTATCCACCCACGTGTCCAGTCGGTTATAAACCATTTGCCTTCGTAGTATGAAGGGAAGGGCCGTACTGCTTTTTTAAAATCCGCCATTCTATACACAGGTCCACCCATAGCGCTGGCACTGCCGGTACCCAGCAATGGAAATTCAGGCGAGAAAATTTGCGGATACCAGATCAAGGCAGGCTGCGATGGCGGAAGCTCTTTTAACCCGGTGTTATTGGGTGAACTGTTAACAGGATGTGCTGTATCGAATTTTTCCCGGGGCGAATGATTGGCAAAGTCATAATGCCAGTAGGCCTGGTTGTTACCGGCAGCAAATGGCCAGCCAAAATTTCCAGCCTTGCGAGCCTGGTTAAATTCGTCATACGACTTTGGCCCCCTGCCAACGGAATCAACAATACCGCCAGGACCTACTTCACCCCAGTATAAATAATTTGTTTTACTATCGATACTTAACCGGTAAGGGTTCCTGTTTCCCATCGTATAAATTTCAGGGAGCGTCTTAGCTGTTCCTACCGGGAAGAGATTCCCTTTCGGAATGGTGTAACTGCCATTGTCTTCAGGATGGATGCGAAGAATTTTACCACGAAAGTCATTCGTATTGCCGGATGATCTTTGTGAATCGTGGTTAACCTCACCCGGGCGTTCATCGATATTAGGAAAACCTGATGGCCCGTTGTTGGTGTTATCACCGGTAGAAAGATAAAGATTATTGTTAGCATCGAATACCATTCCTCCACCCAGGTGACAACAGCTTTCACGGTGATTAGGAACCTCCAGTAATATTTTTTTAGAAGTCCGGTTTATAGAATCGCCCTCCCATGAAAATCGCGCGAGTATAGTTGTGGTTCCTTCTTTGGGGGTATAAAATAGATAGAGCCAATGATTTTGTTCAAACTTGGGATCCAGCACAACACCCTGCATACCGTCTTCACCGATGGGTGATACTTCCTCACCGGTTTTACTGTAATAACCCACACTTACCGGAAAATCCGCAATGGTTGTTACCTGTTTGGTAGACGGGTTATATACTTTTACCTTTCCCTTTCGCTCTACAAACAAAACCCTTCCATCATTCATCAATTCAAATTGCATGGGTTCATCCAGGTTAGTGGCAAGAACTACTTTGGTAAACCGGTTGTCTTCGGGTTTTACATTTGTTGTTTTATCTTCATTTGTACGGCATGATGTTCCGAAGATGATAATTAAAACAATTACTATTATAAATGTGTTGGCTTTAAAATTGAATTGTTGCATTGATTTTTTTATTTAGACTCTTCTATTGACACTCAATAAGTAAAGGACTCTTTCCAGGTTGAATCACCTCAACCACCCCCGTTTTGTCCTGCGGACAAAACGTCCCCTCCTTGAATAAGGAGGGGAAGATAGTATAGTCGTTTTCACGAGGCACAAGCAGCTCTGATTGTTAAGAACTAATCGCTTTAATATTGGCAAACAACTTTTCGATTTTTTGTGGTTAATTTTTTACTTAAGGTTTTTCACCAAAAAATGTCGGTACTCTATTTTCATGGGTGGTCCCACATGCACCTGCACACCAATCAGTCCGCTCATCTTCGCATGAGCGGGATCGTTATCAGTAACATCGCATACCAAAACGCCATTGAGGTAATGTTGCAAATGATTGCCCCTGGCTATAATGTGATAATCGTTCCAGTTCCCCGGGTCTTTTATCAGCGCTTTTAAAGAATCTTCACTCCCTAAAGACCCCGTAACCACCGAGGCCGTCCAGGCGTTACTTTTTATATGCGCGTTTAATGAATCACCTGCAGGAACAGGGGGCAACTCAACTTTTTGCCCCCGTTTAGCGATCGTAGTCCTGCCGCGTTCTTCATAGTTCATACCTGTATATGGTTTGGCATCATAGCCGTCAATATCTCCCTGGTAACCCCGCATGGCATATTTTAAATCAGGCAGTTCCTCGCTCCTGTAATTTATTCCGCTATTGCCACCTTTTGTAATTCTGTACTGAACCTTCAATTCAAAGTTTTCCACTTTGCCGCCGCGCCAGATTATAAATGTGTTGCGTTTCACCACCGTGGCCGGCGTAATTTCACCTACCATGTTACCGTCTTCCACTCTCCAGTACACGGGATCTCCTTCCCAGCCATTGAGTGTTTTGCCATCAAAAATTTCAACAAATCCATCATTGCTGCCGGAAGTTTTGGATGTTTTGCATCCCAATATAAAAAATGCCAGTAGCAATGCGTAAAATGCAAAAAACTTTAATACTGGCATGGGTGATGATATGGTTTTATACATGTAGATAGATTTTCTGATAAATTTACTTCTCTTTATGATCGAAAACTATGTGAAGAATTACAACATGATTATTAATACAACTTCAACAGGTTAAAGTATTAGTAGCCTGCGTTCTGTTTAAGTTGGGGATTGGTAATAATTTCGGTTACTGGTATAGGTAACAGTAATGAATTTACGGTTATATTGAAAGTATTAGGTGGTGGAAAGTTGCCGGTTGCATAATAATAGTTGCCAGGGTTGGCTTTTATTTTCTGCCCGAATTCATTAATAGTGCTGACGGCCAATCCGGATCTTACCAGGTCGTACCAGCGTTTATTTTCAAAAGCCAGTTCAATCCTGCGTTCATGCAGTATAATTTCCTGAAGTTTTTGTTTGTCGGCAGCAACCGTTGCATCCAGGCCTGCCCTGCTTCTTACCATGTTTACATAAAGAAGGGCCTCTGCCAGTTTTCCCTGTTCGTTAAGGCTCTCCGCAAGAACCAGTAATATTTCGGCATACCGGTAAATGGGCCAGTTTTCATTGGTTTGAAATGGGATGGCATGAGGGTACAGGTATTTTTTTACATAGGGCGTCTGGTTATATACTATGCCTACCAGGGGTGATGCGCCTGTATAAAACCCGATTGAAGAGGAATAACGTGTATCCTTGGTTTTATCTTCATAAGATGCCAGCATCTCAGGAGTGGGAACATTAAATGAACCGTTTCCATTTCTTGCTGCCGGACCAACGCCGGTGAGGATAGCGGGATTAACCAATTGCGGTATAAACGAATAGGTAAAGTCGCTGAATAGAGGTTGTGTAGTTGCCTCAACATAATTAACCTGGAATATCAACTCGTTATTTGCTTTATTAGACGGTTTAAAAATATCGGCATAAACGGGTAACAAAGAATAACCCATAGTCAATATTTTTCTGGCGGCAGCTTCCGCATCACTCCATTTTTTTAATGTTACATTAATATCGGCCAGCAACGCATAAGCAGCGCCGGAAGTAGCTCTTCCTACTATGGGCTGGGCAGTTTTAGCAGGCAGGTGCGTTGTTGCAAAAGTTACATCGCTTAAGATCTGTTCATAAACGGCAGTAGCAGCGATCCTGCTTTTGAAGGTTTCCTCATAAGAGGTGGCAGGGTTTACAAAAAGGGGAACGTCACCGAATTTTCGCACGAGGTCGTAATAGGCCAAAGCTCTCAGGAACATCGCCTCGCCTTTCAACACATCTTTCGCGGCCTGGTCAAAAGTTGCAGCATCTATCAATGACAGCACCGTATTAGCCCTGGCGATAATTAAATAACTATTTCTCCAGCTATCCAGAACAGTAGCATTATTTGTTTCAATACTAAAAGTTGCCAGGTCTTCAATTGGTTTACTACCTCTGTTAGCAACATTAAAAAAGAAATACGCATTGTCTGATCTTAGTTCAGTAAGCCGCCAATCTAGATTGTAGATTGGTTGAAGAGGAGCATAGATACCGGTGACTGCCTGTGTAAAATCTGATTGAGATTTATAGAAGGTATTTTGTGCAACGGCTAATTCCGGGTTGATAACCAGGAACTTTTTACAGGAACTAAAGATGACAGTCAAAGCAATTATTGCTAAGAAAATATTTTTCATAATAATTTTTTAAATAATCTACTTTTTGGAAAAATTTACATTTAAACCCAGGCTGAAAGTTCTTGGAACAGGATACGAATTTTCATCAAGGCCTGGCGTGATGCCGAAACTTCCTGCGTCGCGTTCCCGCGTATTTACTTCAGGATTAGGGCCGGGATATTTGGTAAATACGAAAGCATTTTGCACACTGGCATAAACCTGTGCACCGCTGATGCCTAGATATCTTCGTACGGGCAGGTCGTATGCAAGGCGGATATTTTTAATGGAGAGGTAACTTCCATCTTTTAAATAACGGGTATGCCAGCGGTCGCGTTCCAGTGCAGTTGTTCCCTGTAACGCGCTTCCATATTTTCCATCACCCGGATCGGCTTCTGATTTCCATCGGTGCGATACTTCTTCCAGTACATTAAATACACCATCGAGGTTGGTTGTCCAGTTCTCATGATAGGGTAACACTTTATTGCCATAGGAGCCCGCGATGGAAACAGAAAGTTCAAAATTTTTGTAGGTGAAATCATTGGTAAATCCGTACGTAAACTTGGGCCATGGATTTCCTATTGCTTTCATATCTTCCGGGAATGTTATTTTTCCGTCACCATTAAGGTCCTTGAACTTTGCAGTGCCAACGGCTGATGATTCGTATTTTGGAGATTTATCAAAATCTGCCTTGTTTACGTATACCCCGTCAAAAACGGCACCATAAAATTGGGCAATAGGTTTACCTACTTCTGTGATATGACTCCTGAACTGGTACAGCAACACACCTGTGTACAATGTACCGGAGGCAGTGGTTAATGCGATGGTTTTATTCCTGTCGAAGGAAATATTAAAGTTGGAGTTCCAGGTTACCGATTTATTTTTTATGATAGCTGCATTCACACTAAATTCATGGCCCCAGAATTTCAGCTCGCCGATATTCGATTGCAGGTTACTGAAACCCGACGATACCGGCACGTTTACATTAAAAAGCAGGTCGGAAGTATTTTTCACATAATAATTATAGGTGAACTGAACTCTCTCATTCAGGAAACTGATATCGGCACCGATGTTTAACTGTTTATTATTTTCCCATCCTAAATTCTGGTCGCCCAGGTTATTGGGTGCCCTTCCCGTAACAGGCGTATTGGCAAAAGGGTAGAACACATTATTGATGCTGGAAACATGGGTGTAATTACCAATATCGAAATTTCCAGTAATGCCATAACTGGCACGCAGTTTAAAGAAAGAAACGGACTTGCTCTTCCAGAAGTTTTCTCTTGAAACGATCCAGCCTGCCGATACGGCTGGAAAGTTTCCCCACCTGTTGTTAGGACCGAACCTTGAAGATCCATCACGACGTATAGAGCCGCTTAAAAGATATTTCCCTTTAAATTGGTAATTGAGCCTGGCCAGGTAAGAAAGAAGCGACCATTCCTGCACATTAGTTGTAACTAACGTTGTGGCAGCAGCGCTAACGGCCTGTATGCGATCATCAGGATAGTTGGTTGCGGTCACCAGGTTGCCATCCAGCCGATATTTTTGCGAAGTAAATCCAGCCAGTACTTCCAGGTTATGCTCGCCGATTGTTTTTTGGTAATTGATCGTATTTTCATTTACCCAGTTGGTAAATTGCATATCGTTATCCGAACCGGAAGCTATGCGGGGAGGAGGCGAAAAAAGCGTGCCTATGGTAGTAGGGTTGAACTGGAAAATACCCCTGTTGCCGGTTTGAACATTCAAAGAAGACCTTAGTGTAAAATCCCGAGCAACACGAACTTCCATAAACGCATTTGACAATAGTTGCAGGTTTCTATCCTGGTAAACTTTTTCTTTAATCACTCTTAACCAGTTAGGGTTACCAAAAGTTGCCGGATCGGATGCTGTTAGCGCCAGCGTGCCATCGGCATTGTATGGATTTGCGAGAGGAGTAGTGATAAGCGCTGAAGACAGAATATTACCCGTACTATAAGGACCGCCGTCGGTGCTGAGATTTGTGTTGTAGGTGTATGTTGGAACGATATTAAATCCGATAGTCACTTTATCAGAAGGGGTATACCGCGTATTGAGGCGAAGTGAATATCTTTTAAACCCCGTATTTATAAGCACACCTGTTTCGTTGAAATAGCCCACCGTTGCAGCTGCCTTGAACTTATCTGTTCCGCCGCTTGCTGTGAGGCTATGACTTTGTACCGTGCCTTGCCTGGTTAGCACATCAAACCAGTCGGTACCCTTTCCGTATTGCGACGGGTTTTGAAAAACAGGATTTACAGGCCTGCCATTTAACTCTGCAATTTCTTTTTGAAACTGCGCATACTCGGTGGCGTTCATCATTTTCAACCGCCTGTTTTGAGGAACGGATTCAACTCCATAATAGGTGTTGAAATCTACCCGAACTTCGCCGGCTTTCCCTGATTTAGTGGTTATCATTATAACGCCATTAGAAGCCCTTGAACCATATAAGGATGCAGCTGCCGGGTCTTTGAGTACACTTATGTTCTCAATTTCACCCGGGTTTATAAAAGAGATATCACCAACTATTGGCATTCCATCAACCACATATAAAGGATCGGAAGTAGCCGTGAGAGAAACTGCGCCCCTTATCTGAAACTTGGGGCCCTCACCAGGTTTGCCCGTGTTCTGCGTAATTCTAACGCCGGGGATTCTGCCCTGCAGCATTTGACCTATTGTAGCCACAGGCGGATTTTTTAGATCCGCGGTACTGATAGTACTAACAGCCCCGGTAATATTTGCGGTTCGCTGCGTTCCATATCCTATCACCACCACCTGGTCAAGCTTCGTGTCCGAAGGGGCCAATCTAACATTTATGGTGGTCTGTTCACCCACCCGCACAAACTTTTGAACGTATCCCACATACGCAAAACTCAATACCGAATTAGCGGGAACTTTTATGGAATATTTCCCGCTTGAATTTGTTTGTGTTCCTTCTCCGGATGACTGCACCATTATGGAAACACCTTCGAGTGGTTTTGAGTCGGCAGAATCAATTACGGTGCCGCTAACAACAATATCAACAGGCGGACTTACCGGTTTGGCTGGCTCTCCTGATGGCCTTATCACGATAATTTTACCTATAATGGACCATGTTAAAGACTTGCCTTTAAAACAGACATCCAACGCATCCTCCAGGGAAGCCCTGGAGACATTAATATCCACTTTTTCAGCTTTAACTAAAAGCCGGTTCTCATACCAGCAATCATACCCGCTTTGCTTCCTTATTTCCTTAATAACATTTTCAAGGGAAGCATTTTTTTCAGACATCGTGATTGTCTGGGCAGTTCCCCGTGCGCTTAGCTGAAGACACGCAATCAGTAAAATAATTGCCGTTAATTGCATAATTCGCAGTGTGTGCTTTTTCAATCGTTGATTGACATAGCATGATTTACAATAAGCATTAAAATACATACCTTCGTAGTGTTTGGGTGAAACAATAAGTGATCTTACCAGAGATTTATTTACCTGTATAAACCCGAACTCCTTCCGTTCCGTCTGAACCACGGAGCGGTTTTTTGTTTGGGCCTGATTATTTTAACGGTTAATTTTTAAAGTTTTACAATTAGTTTTTTACCATCAAGTTGAAAGTTGATATTACTCAGTTCCAATACTTTTAATAGCACCGATAGATTAGTGTTACGTGAAATATCAGCAGTAAAAAACCTGTCCTGTGTTTTTCCTTCATATATTACATCAACATCGTACCATTTCATTATCTGCCGCATGATGGCTTTTATGTCCATGTCATTAAAAACAAAACGTCCTATTTTCCACGCCAGCACTTCTTCCAGGTTTACTTCCTTATTCAATTTTATAGCACCGTTAGCCGTAAGCTCCACCTGCTGCCCCCGCATTAATGTTGTTGTATGGCCAGCCCTGCTAACCCTAACGGACCCCATAATCAGGGTTACCTTTATATTACGCTCATCATCATACGCATTTATATTAAAATGGGTGCCCAGCACGCGGATCTCCGCATCATCCTTTTCTACAATGAATGGCATTTTTGAATTATGAGAAATCTCGAAATATGCCTCCCCGGTTATCTTCACTGTTCTTTTGTTACCCTTGAAGGCTGTGGGATACGTGATAGAGGATCCTGTATTTAACCAAACTTTGCTGGTGTCTGAAAGTGTGAGTGTAATCACTTTACTGCCTCTTGGTACGGTGAGTGTATGGTATTCTACCTTATCGTTATTTTCGGGATAATATGTTACATTATCATCAGATACTTTCTGGAAATTATCTATCTGTGTTCCATTCTGCGTGTTATCAAGAATGATTTTTTTACCACTGGCAGTGGTAATAGTGGCATGTACTACATCAGGTGCGGAAATGTCGTGTTTAACAGTATCAGGATTGCTATGAATCGCTTTCGATACCACCGGCTTTTTTGAATATTGATTAAGATAAATAAAACCGGTAGTTCCTGCAATAAGTAACACTACCGCTGCGTATTTAGCCCATACAGGTATATTAAAATAAGGACGTACGGAATGTTTTCCCTGGAGAATAATGTCATTAAAAATTTTGCCACTTACTTCGCCCTCCACCTGCACTTCTGAAATATAATCCTGCCATGCCTTTTCCAGTAAGTCCATTAGATATGTATCATTGCCTGATAAGCTTACCAATTGCAGGAACTCTTCTTTCTCCATGAAGGAACAAGAATCATTCATATAAAGCGGCAATAGATAGTTTATTCGTTCTTGTGACATTTAAGGCAATCTTACCAGTAAGACAGTTGAGTGAACAAAAGGTAGTAATGGAGAAAAAAATATTTTTAATCTTTAAGCTGCCTTAGTAAAATTCCGATGGTTATAGTAATATCCAGGTTTTTTCGTATAAAATGTAAAGCAAGGGTAAGATGTTTTTTAACTGTTGTGACCGTTATGCCCATACGGTCGGCAATTTCCTTTTGTTTAAGTCCGTAATCCCTGCTTAACAGGTAAACATTTTTTTGCTGGGGTGGCAGCCTTTCTATTATATAATGAACTTTCTCGAGCAGTTGGCTATGATCGAAAGATGTTTCGGTGGAAAAATTTTCATCCGGCAGGTCGGTTGCAATTTGCCGGCTTACCATATTCTGGTGATAAGACTGCTTTAAAATATTGAATATCCTATGTTTAATCATGGAGAAAAGGTAAGAATTAAAACATTCAATTTTAACGAGATCTTTCCTATTCAGCCATATTTTAAGAAAAACTTCCTGTAAAATGTCTTCGCTTTGTGCGTGGTTTTTAATAAGGCTATAACTGTAACCATATAATTTATGCTGGTAGATATTATATAACAATTTGAAAGCGCCCGCATCCCCATCTGCCACTTCTTTTAGTAGTTGCAATTCGTTATATGATGGTTGGGCTTGCAATTCGTTTGGTGTATTCAAATTTAAAATTAAACAATTCCAATATACGATTGAATAGCGTAAACATATAGTACTTTCAAATAAATGATTTTTTTAGCTCTGGTAGGAGCCTAGGGTGGGTAGAGTCCTGCCCCTACAATTGGCCAGCCCTTTTTATTCATCCTCTCGGTGTGCTGTCAGAATTGAAGCTCAAAGCTGCTTAAAACCTCCTGCCTATATCTTTGCGGTACTCCCGGGTCATCCGTGAAATTATCATTTGCAATAGCCTGATCCATAAATAATAAAAAGGAATCGTAATTGCCAGGCTTCTACTTCTTCTTCATAGCATCCCTAATAGCCTTTTCTGCCAACGGCTCCATAATTTTATACCCTGAAAGATTTGGATGTATTCCATCCCGGGATAAATTAGCTGGCAAGCCGTTTCGCTCATCTTTCATGGCGTTAAAATAATCGAGGTATACCATGTTGTTTTTGGTGGCATAGGCAGCAAGCATTGCATTTAGTTTTATTACCTTTTCTGCAGGTTGCATACCTGGCCGCCAGGGAAAGTCGTAAGCAGGCAATACGGACGAAATCACCACTTTTATGTTACTGGCGCGGGCGAGTTGTGCCATGGACACAATGTTTCCAAATGTTTCTTCAAGTGTCATGGGACCGGTGTTGCCTGCGATGTCGTTTATACCAGCGAGAATGACCACAACTTCGGGTCTAAGATCAACAACATCAGGACGAAAACGGAGGAGCATCTGCGGCGTCGTTTGTCCACTGATACCCCTGTCGATATAATTTTTCCCGGCAAAGAAAGCAGAATCGGCATTAATCCATCCATCAGTGATTGAGTTGCCCATGAAGACCACGCGAGGTTTTGTTGACTTTGTCGCAGCCAGTGCAGCATTATCTTTCCTGTACCTGGTAAGGTTTTGCCAGTCATTGCGGGTTCGGATCTCATTGCTTTCCCTGATGGAGTCGAGTTGCCAGTAGGCATATTTTTTCGTCCATTCAGGAGCATGTATGGGTTGCAGGTATTTATTCAGCCCAAGCCAATCGCCAAAACGATCTATCCATGTATCAGAAGGCAAATGCTGCACTTTCATTCCAAAACCATGACCACCATTAGAAAACATATGCAACTCTGTCGGACGTTTTGCGGTGAGCCATTGCTGGTAAAGATTAACACTGTGAGGAGCGAGGTTTAAACCGTCGTCGGTGGCGGCAACAACAAACATCGGTGGCGCATCGGTAGCAATTTTAGTTGCCATTTCCGGGGGAAAGTAAGCATAGATAGGTGCAATAAAATCAGGTCTATTTTCGGTCGTATAATCAAACGCGGCAGATGCAGCAACGGTGCCACCCGCAGAGAAACCAATTATCCCGATACGGTGCGGGTCTACTCCAAATTCAGCGGCATGATTGCGTACATAAGTGATAGCATTTTTTCCATCAGCAACGCAAAATGGGATAGTATTCTTGATGGCCTCATTAAATTCAGGTTTACCCCATTTGGCATTCATCTCGGCTACCGGGTCAGTTGTGAGGCTGTGGGCAAGCCTGTACTTTAATACAAAACACGTAACGCCTTTCTTAACGAGCCACCTGGCTACGTCGAAGCCTTCACTGTTTATAGATAAAGCGTGAAAAGCACCGCCGGGACAAATAATTACTGCTGTTCCCGTTGAAGTTATAGAATCGGGAACAAAAACGGTCAACGTTGGATGCGATACATTGTACACTGCTGTTGTATTCCAGGCATTATTATTATTTTCCGCCTCGTTCCAGTTCCAGTTTTCAGAACCCGGGGCTGCACCCTGGTATAACTGAATAACCTTTTGCTGCGCAGTTAAAATACCGAATGAAAATATTAAGGTTGACAAAAAAAACAGGAACTTATGCATTGATGCGTTTTTTTATAGAAGGATAAATGTATAAAAGTTCTGCAAATTCCGGTGTAGAGATTATTCAGAGATTAACAGGCAGCCAGGTAAAAGTTCAATTATAATTTGTTCGGGGAAAGAAATGAATAGAACGTCTTACAGCGTTCCAGGCTTTTAAAAACACTTATCAGTGTACGTTAGAAGCTTTGTGCTATCTGTCCCTCGAAAAAGAAATTAGTTTAATTTGTGGCTGTCTAAAAAGTGTGAATCAACCTTCAAGGTTTAAATAACCCGGATAATCATCAAACAAAACGTTCAAACTTACTAACCACCAAACGAAAACTTAAAATGTGTTCTTGTTGCCAAATCTGCTTTGAAGCAGGGTCTTCCGAGCAAACCTATAAGGTTTGATTTTCAGGCTGTTACTATCTCATACGCAAACCTTATAGGTTGTTCCACCGCCTGTGCTGTCTAAAAACAATATTCATTCTCAATCCGTCTTATTGTGAAGAGCTTTCTGTGGCGGCATTTCACTCGGTATCCTGT
>JBDSBP010000534.1:0-7046 GCA_039921525.1 Chitinophagaceae bacterium
CGGGGCTTGCCCCCGCCCTGACTGCAAACGAAACTGCCGGAATATTCCCGGGAAGTTTAACAATATATAACATGTAACCGGTGTAACAGGGCGGGGCAAACCCCAGCCCCAACAAACGCCATGACCTTTCGGTTATATCTTAACCGTTGTATTTCCACCAACTTCAAGACTAATATCAACCGGTTTGTTCAGTTTCCAGGCACCTCCCGTAAAATCAGGTACATCAATAGAATTGGAACGATGCGCTACAGAATACTGACTTAATGGACTTACAGCACTCCATAACGCAGCATCATAAACGTCCTGGTCAAGCGGCAAGCCGTTGCGCAGGCAATCGATGAGGCGCCAGTCCATTAAAAAATCCATTCCTCCATGTCCACCTACCTGTTTAGCCAGTTCACCTACTTTTTTTACGATGGCAGGTTGATACTTTTCTTCCATAGATTTCATTTCCGCATCGGATAGCCATTTTTCATGACCGGTGGCAATTTTGCCGGGAAGCGGATATTTTAATGCGGATCCTTTCGTGCCACTAATCTTGTGAATCCTTGAATATACATTTGGGGAGGTAACATCGTGCTGAATCATTATGGTCCTGCCTTTGTTGGTGCGGATAATGGTAGTATTCATATCACCGCGATATTTTTTATTTACAAAAGGCTTATAAAAATCATCTGTAGTTGCAAGCTCTTTTGCTTTGTCGTTCATCATATAATCAATGCCTGACATCGAGACCAGGTAATCCATCTTGTCACCCCTGTTGATATTCATTACCTGGCATACTGGTCCGAGACCATGAGTAGGGTAAAGGTTTCCGTTTTTTCCTATATTTTGTTTCAAACGCCACATATCCCAGTATCCATCTTTCTTGAAATTAAGGTCAAGTAAACAATGGATATATGCACCTTCTGTGTGTACGATCTCCCCAAAAAATCCCTGCCGGGCCATGGTAAGTGTCATGAGCTCAAAAAAATCATAACAGCAGTTTTCCAGCATCATGCAATGCTTACGGGTACGTTCAGATGTTTTCACCAGTTGCCAGCATTCATCTAGCGTTAATGCAGCAGGAACTTCAATAGCCACATGTTTGCCTTGCTCCATGGCATATACGGCCATAGGCACGTGCATGTCCCAGGGGGTAGCTATATATACCAGGTCAATATCCGTACGATCGCACATTTTTTTCCATTCGTCTTTGTTGCCGGAATAAAGAGTAGCACTATGCTCGGAAGCCTGAACCAGCTTTTGCGCTTTGGCTACTTTTTCTTCCCGCACATCACATAACCCCATGATTTGTACGCCGGCAAGTTTGGTCATATTTCGCAGATGGCTTGGCCCGCGCTGACCGAGCCCGATGAAACCTACCCGCACCGTTTCTAATTTGGGCGCCGAGTAACCGCACATATTAAATTGCTGGCTATAAAAACCGTTTCCGGGGTTTGATACATCAGCGGTATTCGCTGTATCTCCGGCAAAACCCTTAAGCATTCCACCGGCAATGCCGAGTCCGGCGAGGCCGGTATGTTTTAAAAAATTCCTGCGATTGTCTTTCATGACTATTGTGTTTTTTGATTGTAATATGATTCGTTAATTTTTAAAATACATTACGATACTTCCCCCAAGTGTGGCCTGGCCGAGGTCAAGCCCCTACAGTTACCCCCTCCCTTCGTTTATACAACTTCCAGGTTATTGACGTTTTAACACCGGACTAACCTGTTGACCAAAGCTGATAGCCGATAGCTGACGGCTGACAGCCAAACTCACACCTCATACCTGTATTAAATCTTGATAAAAATCTTTCTCTTATACATCCAATATAGAATCAGCCATTCCAGAAATAACACCAGCCCGCCTCCTAATAGCGTGGCATAGGCTGCTCCAAACAATTGATTATAATTTTGTCCTAAATGTATGCGCAGCGAATCTGCTATCAATGTCCTCACGCCGCCGTCAGCAATTACATAAGCCGCGATAGAATTGGCGCCGATCACTAAAAGAAAGAAGCACCACTTTTTTTTGCCAGCCACATCAATCACCTGGTAAAAAAAAGCCAACATTAAAAAACATATACCACCACTAAAAATTGTCCATGCCGGCGTCCATATGCGTTTAACGATGGGGTTTATACCTGTTACGTGTGATAAAATACCGGTAATGATTAAGGCTACTCCTGTTATTACAAATACTTTTACCTTTTGAGAAGGCGGGGTAGAAGCATGTAAGGTTTTACCTGCAAACAAACCGATGATCATGGTCCCCAGGGTTGGTATAAAACTAAGCGTCGCATATCCGCCACCGTTTCTCAGGAATGGTTTTCCCCGAGGAAATAAATTCAGGAACCACTGGTCGAAAGCCCAGGCCAGGTTTGTATTTTTATTCCAATGCGCCGCAAAACCCTGGAGGTTATTCTCCCAACCGGGTGTAACACCAGCAGCCACGTAATCAAAATCGGGAGCCGGCAACGGATAGAGTGCAAATGCCAGCCAGTATCCAACCAGGATAACGATCAAAGATATTAACTGTACACGTTGTGAATAATAGGAGAGTATAACCAGGAACGTATATCCCATGCCGATCTGGGTAAGGGTATCTTCAAAGGTGAAGTTGGTTTGTTTGGCATGCATGGAGCGAAGGAAGATGCCAAGACATATCAGGATTAGTGAGCGTTTGATGGCATGGGTCAGAACATTTCCAAATGTAGCCCCTTTATTCTTTCTGCCTGCAATAGAAAAGGGTAATACAACGCCTACTAAAAAAGTAAAAGAAGGCTGAATCATATCATGCAGGGATAGCCATGTCCACTCAACATGACTTTGATTGAACGACAAAAACTGCCAGAATGAATTATCTGGTAACGCCTCAGCCACATTACTGAAAGAAAGCACTTCGCCCATCATCAGTAACATTACAAAACCACGGTACACATCAACGGATGCAATCCTTTGTACAGGCATGGCCGGATTTATAACAGCCCCTGTAGCAGCAGGCCGTTCCACAGTTGCTGCGGGTGCAACATGCGATCTATCAGTCATAATTTATGTTTTTGATAAGTATTTCCGAAAGTTAATTGTTATTCTTTGCAGTTCCCGGTATCCATTTTTCCGCATTCGTACGATAAATTTTATCCACCACTTCACGGGGCAAGTGCAATCCTTTAAATTCACTGTCCCTTTCATTGGATACGAAAAAGGTCCAATAGCGCACCCTGCTGTCATGGGAGCGTTTTTTCATAAGGGCGATATCTTTTGTTTCGACAACCTGCACATCGGTTGCGTACAAAAGCCTGTCCTGGTATTTGATAAAAAAATCGCGTGTTTTTTGCCAGTCTGTTTTTGAGAACAGGAATAACTCCGGCATCCGTGATAAATCTACGGCCATATTTGGAAACTTATCTAATCGTTTTGTCAGCTCTTCCAGGTTCCATTCAAGGCTTCCGAGGTGCGCTCCGATAAAATGAAGATCAGGATGTTTTTCCAGCATATGATCCTTTGCTTTAATGTGACTTTCGTAGGATGGATATTCGGGATGTAAATACATATGGTATTCAGGGTGTTGACTATAATAGCCTTTATGCAATACCATTTTATCTAACGGTAACCAACAGTCTTTTGGTTCACCAAGATGCCCGAGCAGGGGGATATTATTTTTAGCCAGGTAATCCAATATGGGATCAAACCGTGGGTTATCAATCATGACAAAGTTTCCATTTTTGTCTTTTAATTCCATTCCCACATTCTTCCATACTTTAACGGCAACGGCCCCTTTTTGCATTTCATTTTTTATATGGGTGATGGCCTGTTGCTGCCAGTTTTCATCATCCCAACCCTTTACCGTAAAAGTAGCTGCGTATGATATTCGATCAGGAAAAGCATTTATTTGCTGGACAGCAATCTTTTCCTGTTCCTGCATGGTAATGCCAAATGGCCTGTCATCTACAATATCAAGGAAGCGAAGGTTGTCTGCAGCGGCCTGTTCAATATAAGCTGTTTCGCTGGTGTTGAGATGAATATGGGTGTCGAATTTTTTAACGGAATTAAAATCTTCTATAGAATAATAGACCGGCTCTGAAATATTCAACAACGAAGCAGATTTTTTTGCATTCGTGCAGGATTGTAAAAGAACCAATAATAGCAGCAATCTTGAGTTTGAAAACATGGTGACGATTTGCGTTTAAATAATTTATAATAGCAAGATTGATACCGACTAAAAAGAGGGTTCGAGGTTTTAAAAACATATAAGGTCGAACCCTCTTTTTAGTTTTGGTCAGCCCCGAGGATGATACACTTAATCCCGCTATCGTGATAACACAGGGCCGAACCTTTTGCTGATAATATCAAGCCCTTCAAAAGCTTTTTTACAGAACGATATTTAATATTTATTTCAATCTCAAATAACAGGCTTTAAACCTTCGTACTTATCGCCGGAAACCATTTCTCTGCGTTCTTCAAATAAATCTTATCAACCACTTCCTTCGGAAGCTTTAACCCGTTAAACTGTTTCTCCACTTTGGGCACTTTCATTTTTTCGCCGGATGTGAAAAATTTCCAATGGCGCAGCCAGTTCTCGTGGGCCTTCCTGCTGGATTCTTCGGCAGAGACTTCACCGTATACCCCTTCATCGGTTGCATATATGAGCCTGTCCTGGTATTTGATAAAGAAGGCATGCACCTTTTGCCAATCGGTTACGGCCTGGTATTGAAAATGAGAGATGCGCTCGGCCATATCAACGGCCATATTGGGAAATTTATCCAGGCGTTTTGCCAACTCATCTACACTCCATTCCATGCTGCCGAGATGTGCACCAACAAATCGTATAGTTGGATGCTTTTCCAACATGTGTTCCTTTGCTGTTAGCTGGTCTTCATATAACGGGTATTCAGGGTGAAGGAACATATGATATTGAGGGTGCGCAGCAAAATAATTTTTATCACCCGTCACGGTCATTTTTTCAACAGGTAGCCATGCGTTCCTTGGTTCTCCCAGGTGGCCTATCAGCGTGATGTTATTCTTTTCTATAAAATTAATGATCGTATCAAAGGCAGGATTATCAATCATCACGAACTTGCCTTTACTATCCTTAAGTTCCATACCTATGTTTTTCCATACTTTAACAGCTATGGCTCCTTTTTCAAAAGATGCTTTTAAATAGTCAAGCACCTGTTGCTGCCAACCCGGTTTATTAAAATTCTTAACGGAGAAAGTGGTAGCAAAAAAAACATCCCCTGGAAAAGCTTTTATGAGGCGCAGGGCTACTTCCTGCTGTTGTTCTATAGGAATGGTTAATGCATCTACATTAACAGTCAGGAAGCGAAAATTATCAGCCAATGCCTGTTTGATAAAAACAGAATCGAAGGTGCTTATATGAATATGAGTATTGAATTTTTTAACCAATGCAAAATCAGCGTCTGTATAATAAGCCGTTGCGCTGTCTTCTGCTGTTGCTGTTGATTCAATTCCTGAACCTGCCTGTTTTCTCTCATCGCAATTTTGAAAGAAGAGTAAAGGAGCAAGGAGGCACAAACAGAGGGGTGTCCCGGATTTTTTCATGTAGTATTATTTAAAATAAACGGTCGAAGCCTGCGCACATTTACTAGAACCCGCTGGCAGTAAAAGCCAGGGGCGCTCTTGTTTTCCATTTGCCTTTCGTAAAATCAGGAATGTCTATTGTTTTGCTTTTGTTGGCCACAGACTGTACGGACAATGGAAAGATGACACTGCTAACAATAGAATCGTACACATCAAAGTAAGGCATTTTATCTTCACGCAAAGCCTTTACTAACAAATGCCAGGTTAAAGGAAGTTTGGTTCCGTTACCACCGTGACCGCGTAACGCCGCTTTGCGGGGTGGAGGGTTATATGATTTGAGCATAGGATGACGGAACTCGGTAAGATATTTTTCGGCAGGCTCCCATTGGTGTTCTTTGGGACTCATGCCTTCCAGGTAAATTTTAGGACCTTCCAATGCACTTCCTTCCAGGTAAATACCTTTTGTTCCCTGCAACCGGAAAAGTTCCCTCGGATGTGGGGTATTGGTATCATAATTGAGGGTGATCAATTTTCCATTCTCCGTGCGAATCAACGTCGTATTACAATCACCCTGCGACATTTTTTTAGTTGCATAAGCGCTATCTTTTCCATAATTCAATGCAGCGTATTTGTTAAGCATCACACTTTTTGAACTCATGGAAACGAGGTGGTCCAGACGGTCGCCATGATTGATATTGGTGCAGGCCATGATCCGGTTCATTGGATGATCAGGGTACAGGTTACCGTTATGAGTAACGTCGTAGGCCAGGCGCCAGGGCTCGCGTTCTGGATCGAACTTTACCAATCTGAGGTCATGAACATAACCACCTTCTGCCTGTAAGATGTCTCCCAGTAAACCACTTTGAACCATATTTAGAATCGTAAGTCCATCAGCAGATTCAAGCATGGCCTGCTCCAGCGCCAGTGTGGCCCACTTGCCGGTTTTCTCCGAGGTTTCCACCAGCTCCCATGCTTCTTCCATAGTAAGTATGATAGGCACTTCAGACACGGCATGTTTGCCATTTTTCATGGCGGCGATACAGGCGGGGGCATGCCATTCCCACGAAGTGGCGCAGATAATAGCATCCAGTTTTTCCTCGGCACATAATCGTTTAAAATCAGTAGGGCCCTTGTCATATAATTTAGGTGTCGGTCGCCCTAATTCCTCTATCCATCTTTTAGCAGTATATAATCGTTCAGGCTTTAATTCGCAAATAGCAGGCACTTCAACACCTTCCATGCCCAGGGCCACATCCAGGTGATAAGAGCCGCGGCCCCCGATACCGATAAAGCCAAGTCTTATTGGTTTATCATTGGCTGTTTTTGTCATGGCATCTGCCGGCAAACCTAAACCGGCCAGTGCCACGCTTCCCATGGCGGCAGTGGAGGCTTTTAGAAATTCCCTGCGATCGTAGTTAGTATTACTCATACTTAGTGTTTTAAATTCTTTTGGAAGGCATTATTTAATTTTATTCATACCAAAAATCCTGAGTGCGTTTTTATTATAAATTTTTTCCAGTA
>JBDSBP010000535.1:0-8404 GCA_039921525.1 Chitinophagaceae bacterium
GTTGCTTGCAAAGGAAAGGAAGGAAGCTGAAAAGAAGCAAAGACCGGTTGCTAGAGCAGCCTAACGGTTTACCATAACCGCAGAAAAGATCGCCAAGGGATTGGTATGCCCAGGAAGTAAAAAAAGCACCTGAAAAAACGAAAAACAATCGTTCGGCAAGATTACAGCCAAGAAAAATCGAAAAAGTGAGCTCATCATATAAAATATTTATTTAATATGATGAGCTCACATTTGAAAAACAACCCGTTTTCTTGCTGACACTAACTAGTCAATAATGACAAATAAGTGAATTAGCGATCAGAAGGATCGCTTAAATCTTAATAAAATATTGTAAACCTATCCTTCATAATTTAGCTTGAATTAAAAGTATGAAGCAGAACCTGGAACTATTCAATTCTCTTTTTAAAGGACGCAGCGATGTCTTTGCGATCCGCTGGGAACGAGACGGCAAAAGTGGCTATATACCTGCATATGTATTGGACTGGAACGAATATAAATTACACAAGACAAAAGGAGGTACATTAAAAGATTTTGCAAACAAACAATATGCCCCGCTGACGGAAAAACAAATTTTGAACCACCTGGACGGAAAAGAAATTCTCGGTACCTATCCGTTGTTGCCGGACAACACGTCTTGGTTCATAGCTGCTGATTTTGATCAGGCCATAGCCAAATCAAAGTTGTAGATGGATGAATGCCGGGCATTCATGGTGGAATGCGAAAAACATGAACTACCTGTTTACCTGGAACGTTCCAGATCTGGCATGGGCGGTCACGTGTGGATGTTTTTTGAAGAACCTTATCCCGCATTTAAGAGCAGGCAGTTATTTATTCATTTCCTCAAATCTTCTTGTATCATCGCTGAAGGAAATAAAACATCAAATTTTGACAGGCTGTTTCCAAACCAGGATAGCCATTCAGGCGAAGGCCTGGGAAATCTTATCGCTTTACCTTTGCAAAAGAAGGCAATAGAGAACGGTAATATGTGTTTTATCCAGACTGAAAACTTAAATCCATTTACAGATCAATGGATGTTTTTGGAAACCATTCAAAAAGTAAATCTAAAAAAACTGGACGAGTTGTATGACGCTATCCTCGTAATAAGCAACGCAATTCTGTCTATAACCAAGTTACCATAAACTCCACTGACTCGCTATTTACTATTATACTCACTAACCAGATTATATTGTCCTGAAATGGATTAAATCCATTATTGTTAAAATACCTAAAAGATAATTTTAATTTTATGAATGTGGATTATCTTATTAAAAAGCGGTCGGGAAAAAGCACTTATGACACACAAATGAATTTAAAAAAGTGGAGGAAAAAGATTATGCCATTGTAATGCCAAGGGGTATTATCGGCGGATTGATAAAATAATGCAATGATCAAAAAATAGTCTATCAACTTAAGGATAAAAGAATAAAGCTCGAACCTGTTAATTTCATCTCATCCATTTCATTGTACGACTATCAACAAGAAGCTGTTGAAATGATTGTTAAAAAAGATTTTGGCGTTGTTGTCGCACCTCCAGGGTCAGGAAAAACGGTCATGGCCTTAGAAATTGTAGCGCGAAAACAGCAGCCTGCTTTAATAATTGTTCATCGAAGGCAATTATTTGATCAATGGGTGGATAGGATCCAGCCATCTCTCGGCATCCCTAAATTCCAGTAGGAAGAATTGAAGGAGGCCGGTGTGAGATTGGTAAAGAAATTACTGTAACGATGATTCAAAGTTTGCAAACTCCTAATCTGCCTGACAAAGAAAAATTATATTATGCTTTTGGAACAATCATAGTAGTTGAATGTCATCATGTTCCAGCCAAAATGTTCCGAGATGTAATACAGAATTTTCATTCCTATTATCTCTATGGGGTTACAGCTACCCCCATAAGAAAAAACAAGGATGAGAAATTAATATTCATGCATATTGGCAATATCATTCATGAAGTATTTATACCGGTAAAGGGAATACATACAGTATGTTGCATTGTTCATATGGCCTCCGGCATAACCCGACGGTTGTTTCAATCACGCCTTTTGCTTCTTGAAAATAATATTCAATTCCCCAAAAACATTCAGATGCAAGTACTGCACGGTCCGTTTTTACTGCTGTTGTCATTTTATTTCGGATATAAATTTTAAAGAAATGGAATTAACACAATGCCTCGTGTTTTTTGGAGTGAATCTTTCGCCTTTAAAAACATGACCCAGGTGTGCGTCACATGTTGCGCAAACTATTTCTATCCTGCTTCCATCAGCATCAGGTAAATGTTTTACTGCTCCTTTTATTTCATCATCAAAGCTGGGCCAGCCGCAATGCGAATCAAACTTATCATTCGAACGATATAGCGGAGTATTGCATCTGCGGCATACGTAAGTTCCAGCTTGCTTATTGTTATTGTATTCACCGGTGCCTGCTCGTTCGGTTCCTTTATGAACGATTACTCTTTCTTCTTCTTGTGTTAGATTATTGTATTTCATGGATCATTTATTTTCTTTGAACAAAGTTATTTAAAATTTATAAACCTATGTACTTTCCAACGTAAAAGACAGCAAAAGCCAAACCATATATTTAATGCAGTTTTTGTCTTGGTATAAAAAGCAACAAGCTCCTTTTTGTTAGAGAGTTTGTTGCAAAAAAGTGTGCATTTTTGCATCACCCATCCTTTTCTTCATGGGCATGTGCGTCATTTTCACCATCATGTACATGCAATCGCTATCTTTCCTCATCATGCTTTTACAATTTTTCATTTTAACACTGGCTTCAGTCTTTACCATCATACCGTTTGCAAATTTCACGTCATCATCCATCACACCGATTATTTATGATCTATTTCATAGTCAAAGCCAGCAAGCCCCTGCGGTGAAGTATAAGGAATATCTTTAGTATCAATTTTAGTTAGCTTGCCATTTTCATTTGTTTTGTAGGCGATAAGTTTTGAAGCATTAGGGTATATCTGGTAATAATATTTTCCATCTGGGCTTAGCCAATTATCATTTGGCCCGCTGGACATTAC
Source organism: Chitinophagaceae bacterium (assembly GCA_039921525.1). Classification (GTDB taxonomy): domain Bacteria; phylum Bacteroidota; class Bacteroidia; order Chitinophagales; family Chitinophagaceae; genus JADCRZ01. Next base: position 3,020 of record JBDSBP010000535.1, read on the forward strand.
TTTATCCAATGCTTTGAATTTCCCATCGCCTGGTACAGCTTCTGAAGCCGGATCTTGAAGTATGCTTATATTCCCATTATCAATTTTAAAAGAAGAAATATAACTGTAACCAAAATCTACTGCATATACCTGTTTATTATCAGGTGAAATCTGTAACCAGCACAATTCTGATGGCTGTCCTATTTGCTGATTTATCATAACCACCGGCGAACAGGTTACTATACCGCCTGCATCAATATTGCACATTGCAATACCGTTAGATGCTGCATAGCTATTTATAAAGTTGTTCTTGCTTCCGTGAAGGAATGCAAGATCAAAACCAGCCGCTCCGCCTGCATCCTGGAAGCTGGCTGCACCCAGCGTTCCATCAGCATTTACCGGAAAAACAACCAGGCCATCTTTATCAACCATATTGGATACGACAACCATAGGAGTTCCATCTGGCTTTATCCCTGGCATTTGATCAAATAAATTATTTACTAATAGAAATTTATTATCGGGTGTCAACACTATCTCCGTTGCTACCCTGTGCTTATCGCCAATGTTGGCCGTGTAGGAGCCAGGCTTTTGAGTAAACATTCCATTGTTAAATGAAAACATACGAATATGATCGGGGCCAAAAGAATGGAGTACATATAAAGTATGCGAATTTTCAGCATAGGCCAGGCTTTTTGCTGTACCACTTTTACCGGCTACAGGCTGGCCTGTTGTCTGCACATCCATTAATGTAAGTTTTCCATCATCGGCTACTTTAAAGCTGGAAACGGAATTATTGCCGCCATTTGTAGTAAAGAGCCATTTGTGATCATAAGTAAGGATTATACTTTTTGCTCCTTCGAAAGAATTGGGATCATTTGGGTGGTCGTATATGGGTTTATAAGTGCCCGACCCTGCGCCGCCTGTTGGTATTCTTTGTACTTCATTCAGGCTACCATCATTCATTCTTACGTATTGAATGATTTCATTTTTAATACCGTTGGTTTGCATGTAAAGAACCCCTTATATTTTAGCCTTTGGATTGTCCCCTTTTTTAAAGGCCATGAGAATAAAAAATACGGTTAATCCAATAAGCGGAATAAAATATTTTTTCATGCTTTTTTAATTTTAATTGGTTAAGATTCTTTCTTCCATATTATTTGTTTTTATTTTTTCCATTTTCAGAACCGGTATCCAATCCCCGTAAAAATTCAATCATATCATCTCTTTGCGATTTATTTTTTATGTAGAAAGGATGCGGGGATTTTTCGCCTCTTTGGGGATTTAATAATTCATCAAGAGTGTTGACCGAGCCATCATGCAAAAAAAGCGTTGTTCGGTCGAGGTCGAGCAGCAGGGGTAAAGGAACACCCCGCGGTTCACCATGGTCGCTTGCATCTATCACTACCATTTTATCATCATAATTGCCGGGTGAATTAATGATGGGGCTTTGCTTTGGATCTCCACGCATTCCTGCAGGTTGCGGAATATAACCAGGCCAAATTATTTTAAGCTCAAACAACTTTGCATTAACTGGTTTGCTTTGATCTACATTGTGGCAACTCGTACAGTTTTCCCTAAAAAGAGTACGACCACGGGCTGCCATATCCGTGTTAACTTTAGCGCCAACGGGCGCTTGTAAAGAAAAACAATAAGCAGTCATATCTCTCAGCTTTTGATCATCTACTCTCCTTCCCACTGCGTTATGCTGGTCGCCAGCCTTACCCATCATTTTGGCATGCACAAAGGGGTAACCTATAACACCCGTTTCCGCAAGGATTTTTTTATAGTCTTCAGAAATTTTTACGCCTGCCTGTCCTGCTCTCTGAAACAGAAGTTCACGCCCTTCCGGTGTTGCCATGGTGCTCATATCTAAATTAGATGTGAAGGAAGAATTACTGATGTTTTCAAATACAGGATTTTCGCCGGAGCTGCTATACGGAGCCGCAAGGTCCTGGCGAAAAAGGGGAACATTTTTAACGGAGTTGCCGATGCCATCGTGAGTTTCATCGAAGGTGCCTACAGGATAATTAACAGGATCTTCCAAATAAGCATCTACCTCTGCTTCGGTTGATTCTGCATTAATCCCTTTTGAAGATCGCCCGGTGGTTTTACCCAAATTGTTTAGCTGCATATTTACATAAAAGGCTCTTGAATTTTGCGCTGTAGCCAGCAACTTACCCATATTTAAGGTAAGAGGAGCCAAGCCGTCAATACGGCGCCCGGCAGTGCCTCCATCTGTCATATTGAAAGCAGACTTATCAGTAACGGTATGGCATATAGCGCAGCTTACACCTACCATATCGCCTTTCATAATATCTATTTTACCATCTTTATTGCTATCTTTTGGCACAACCCCAATAACGGCGTTTTCATTAATGAGCTTTTCTGTTGTCATCGGGTTATTTAGTAACGGTGCATTTTGTAAAGAAAGATCTGTTTTAAATTCTGCTTCAAGCGCATTCCTTAATTCAGGATCAACGGCTTCCATGTCAAATTGCAAACCTATTTTCAACATATCCTTTGGTGTTACTTTTTTTTCAGCCATGCCCTGCTGCATACGCATTGCATTAAACCAAAAACCTTCATTGCCGAATGTTTCAAAACGAAAGACTTCCTTTCCACGAGTTGCATCGCCCAATGGCTGGGGTTCAGGTTTTTGTAACGAAGCCGGACCATCACTGGCTGCCTGCATATTTTTTGAGGTACTGCACGAATTGACTAACACAATGCTGAAGAAGACAAGGCAGAACAGCATAGAAATGGTAAGATCTATTCTTCTAACTTTCCTCACATTTGCTACTGAAAGATCAGAAGCTAACCGGCGGTAAACGTTGTTTAATTTCTGCATAAAAGTTTATTTTGTACCCATTAATTTGGTTTGTTTAAATCGTTGTTAAATCAACCATAAACTTGCGTTAGTTTTTAACCCGCATACTTTATCCAAACTGCCTTTTTTAAAACTTTTCCTTGTACCGATAGCCGTAGTCATCTTTGCCCTGTTTGTTGTAGAAGCTTTGGTGATATTCTTCGGCTTTGTAAAATATTCCGGCTTTTGCTATTTCTGTTCCAACTTCATAATTTTTTCCTTTAAGTATTTCAACCAACTTTTCGGCTATCATCTTTTGTTCTTCATTGCAATAAAAAATGGATGACCGGTACTGGCTTCGTTTGTTTGACTCTTTTTTTACTAATGCAGGATTATGGATTTCAAAAAAGTGTTTTACCAAAGTTTCAAACGATGTTATTGCCTGATTAAATACTACTTCTACTGCTTCAGCATGACCGGTTTTTCCGCTACATACATCCTGGTAAGTTGGGTTGACAGTATCTCCTCCCGTAAATCCAACAGCTGTTGAAAGAACACCTTTCGCTTTTTGAAAATAATATTCAATTCCCCAAAAACAACCTGCCGCAAAAATGGCTTTTTCACTTTCTTCCATTAGCTTATATGATTTTCATTATTTCATATTTAATTAAAAACGTTCCCGATATGGGGCGTCTATTGGCTTCGACATCGGAGAGCCTTTCTGCCTTAGGTATACCGTCAAGATTATCATCATAAAAACCGAAAGAAATTCACTCTGCCAATTCTGAAACGATTCGAACCAAAAACGGCTATTTCTTAAATACTGACCTGCATCTACGGCAGGCAGATTTTTCAACGATTGCTCCTGGTTATAACCCTTCATACTTCCATACAAATGCAACAAAAAAGAAAGAGCAAAAAAGATGAATAGTACTATTGATAACGAATGCTTGTATATCATTAAAATCCATCCACCTTTTTTTACCGGCCAGGGAGCACCCGCTCTTTGCCTGTCAGGATCTTTATCAACATCTTCTATCGCATTCGGATCTTTTGATTCTGAAGATCCTTTCTGATATAAAAATATTGGCAGCACTACGTACAGTGCCATCTGAAAAAATTCACTTTCCCAATTTTCGAAAGTCGATGATAGGAAATGACCAGATGTTACATACCCTGCAATGGACAAAGGCTGGCCTCCTGTATCATTCATGTCCTTATTATATTCTTTCAATCCTGATACTACCTGTCCTGCCAGTGTAATTATAAATAAAATTGCAAAAACAAGTGACAATCCTTTATTCTTCAGATGCATGTTTCCATTTCGTGGTTAAAGTATTTATTTATAGTGTATAAAGTCAAAACCAGCAAGCCCTTGTGGTGAGGTATAAGGAATAGCTTTTGTATCAATTTTATATAGCTTGCCATTTGCGTTAGTACTGTATCCAATAAGTTTGGAAGCATTGGGATATATCTGGTAAAAATATTTCCCATCAGGGCTTAGCCAGCTATCATTTGGGCCGCTAGACACTAACATGTCAAGCGCTTTAAATGTTCCATCGCCAGATACCGCATCGGCAGCAGGGTCTTGCTGCACGCTTATATTTCCGTTGTCGATGCTAAAGCTGGATACATAACTGTATCCAAAAGCTGTAGCATATACCTGCCTGTTATCGGGGGTAATCTGTATCCAGCATAGCTCCGATGGCATACCTTTTTGCTGGTTAATTTTGACTACGGGAGAGCAGGTGACTTTGCCTGATGCATCAATAGTGCACATAGCAATACCTCCAGAGCCGGCATAGCTGTTTATAAATTTATTATTGCTTCCGTGAAGAAATGCCAGATCAAATCCGGCAGCTCCGCCTGCATCCTGAAAGATAGCCGTACCAAGGCTTCCATCTGCATTTACTGGAAAAACAACCAGACCGTCTTTATCAACCGCATTAGCAACAACAATAATTGGAGTACCATCGGGCTTCTTTTCAGGCCTCTGGTCAAATAAATTATTTACCATTAAAAATCTGGCATCGGGAGTGAGAACTATCTCAGTGGTTACCCTGTGCTTATTCCCAATATTTGCTGTATAAGAACCCGGTTTCTGTGTAAGCTTTCCGTTATTTACCGACAACATGCGAATATGATCTGGCCCAAATGCGTGACATACATACAATGTATGTGTATTCTCTGCATAAGCAAGGCTTTTTGCCGTGCCGCTTTTGCCACTCACGGGCTGGCCTGTAGGCTGCACATCAATTAATGTCAGTGAGCCATCATCAGCCACTTTAAAACTGGACACAGAATTATTGCCTCCGTTTGTAGTGAATAACCATTTATGATCAGCACTAAGAATTATACTTTTAACTCCTTCAAAGGCATTGGGTTGATTTGGCGCATCGTAGATGGGCTTATAGGTTCCTGAACCTTTACCCCCTGTTGGTGTTCTTCGAACCTCAACAAGACCGCCATCTTTCATTCTGGCGTAAGAAATAATCTCATTTGTTATGCCGTTTGTTTGCATGTAAAGGGCTCCTTCCATTTTACCGCCTGGTTTGTCCCCTTTCTTGCAGGATGTAAATGCAAACATTAATGCAAAAAAA
>JBDSBP010000536.1:0-10885 GCA_039921525.1 Chitinophagaceae bacterium
AGAGATGCGACAGAATCAATAGAATACTTCATGACTTGTCAGAGTAGAATTAATTATTAATTACGATTGTAGGAGGGCAAGGTTTTAATTAAATGAAAGACTGTTATTGGAAGTTTGAAGAAAGAAAAGTAATACTAAAGGCGGTACTTTATGGTTAAAATGAAAGAAGCGCACCGGGGTGCGCTTCTTTTTTGATGGTTAATAAGATAATAATGAATAGGAGTTAATGAACCAATAAAAAAATGCCGGGAGCCGGAACCTTAAATTTTTCCTACCATAGCAATTTTGTATATTTTTCCGTTGGCACCGGTTGGTCCCTGTACACTGGAAACCATAATATAAATCTCACCGTCAAGATCCTGTCCAAACCCTTTCAGGTATGCCCCAAGATTATCAGGATAATTTTTTAACAGAATAGGGTCATACGTCCATAAACTGCCTTCTCTGCGATTAGCAATGAAAAGTTTACCATTGGGTACTCCGCCAGCCTGGCCATAGATACCGAAAATATAGCGCCCGGCGAAGTTAGCAATTTCTTTACCCCTGTAAACATTTCCACCTACAATGGTAGTGGCTAAACCGCCGCCTGGCGTGGCAGCATTTGTAAGTTCAATGATCGGGTCGAGAAGCGGATTGCCGGCAGTATCATACAAAGGACATGATTTACGTACTACCGATGGAGTGTCTGTGTTAAAACAATGTGTTCCTTCTTTTACGTTCCATCCATAGTTTCCGCCTTTTTTTACGATATCTATTTCTTCCCATAAAACCTGTCCTGCGTCGCCTGCGTATAATTCATGAGTGCCTCCCATATCAAATGAAAAGCGGTATGGATTGCGGAATCCATAGGCGTAAATTTCCGGCAAACCAGGGCCTTTAACAAAGGGATTATCTGATGGAATACGGTATGGAGTACCACCGTTAATGTCTATGCGAAGAATATTGCCCAATAAGTTTGCATATACATCCTGGCCATTACCACCGGCGTTTACCAGGTACCAGTCAGGTACGTGTCCAACAGGTGTATCGTTAGCGCCACCACCGTCGCCAATAGAAATATACAAGTAACCATCAGCGCCAAAAGCAATGGTGCCTCCGTTGTGGTTTGATTGAGGATGGTTTACTTCCAGTATAACTTTTTCGGAATTTATATCGGCCTTATTAGGGTTAGAAGCGGATACCTTGAACTCAGATACCCTGACAAGATTATTCCAGTTTACTCCTGGAGCAGGTCCCCCGGACCGGGGTGGAGCAGAATAGAAAATATAAAATTTGCCATTCGTATTGTATTGCGGGTGAAAAGCAAAACCCAGCAAGCCACGTTCATCATAGCCGGTTGAAAGGGTAACCATTTTACTGGCAACATCGATAAAGGGCTCGGCCATCCTGGTGCCATCGGCACCTATGATCCAAATTTTTCCAATCTGGTCAACCACGAATAAACGTTTGGTTTTATCGGGAGACTCAGACAAAGTAAGCGGAGAAACCAGGCCCTCCAGAACCAGTTGCAGTCCGGGTGATTTGGCTTCCGTAGGATTGTCAGGTTTTTTACAGCCCGGCATTGACACGACGCCTATTAACAACATAATGATCCATAGCCCTGTAACAAACTTTTTTTGGGGCAAGTTAGTCCTGGCAAAGCGACTTTTCATCGTAATTGACTTCATAAAAAGGTTGATTTAAGTAATAAAGAGTAATGAGGTTTAATTCTGAGATGGTCCCGGCAATGTTATAAGTCGTTTATACGACAAGTTTGTTTATATGGTTGCTTGTGTAAGTGGGTATGAGCTATGAGGATAGCCATCAGCCGTCAGTTATCAGCTATCAGCTTTGGTCATCAGGTTGGTATGATGTCACAATGTAAGTAACTTGAAGGTTATATAAAGTCAGGAGCTTGGAGGTAGAAGAATCAGATTGGTATGCCTATTGTGCGATTTAAAGAGCGTAAAAAGGATGCTCCGACAACCAATGAGAGTGACCGCATATTTTCCCCATCTTATTCCAAGGAGGGGAAGTTGGATTCCGTTGCGCAGCATGGAATGCAACGGGGGCGGTTACTGCGGGATGCAGCCGACAAATGGATGCGCGAGCCCTCAACAACCTAGTGTCATGTCAAACATAAACTGTCGGTTATTTTGGCTATCAGCTATCAGCAGTCAGCTATCAGGAAAAAAATGCTAGAATTAGTTTCCTCCTGATAGCTGATTGGGGAAGGCTGATAGCCAAAGCGTCATTTTAGAGTTGACATAACACTAGATTATAATTCAACACTCCGCCATACCACCCCCGTTCAGAAACGTGCTCCGCATCGTTTCCGAACGTCCCCTCCTTGAATTCCTTGAATAAGGAGGGGAAGATAACACATTCATTCTCATAAGTTTGGAGACAATCTTTTAATTTGCCGCGTAATTAACCTAGTATTCATGATTATTTAACCTCCTGTAAAATAGGCCACCCGTCTTTGTCCCATTGCATTTGCTGGATAATTAATTTCGATCTTCCCTTGTCTTTAGCATCGTACCCATGAAAGATATTATAATCTATTCCTTCTACTGTGTAAACGGCATTATGTCCTGCGCCAAACCAGTCTTTGTTGCCTTCCACTACTTTTGTGCCTCCACCTATCAACAGGGCTATTCCCTCTTTATCTATATAAGGTCCCGTAACATTTTCACTTCGTCCAACTACAACCTTATAATTACTTTTTTCAGCCCTGCAACAATAGTCGTGTGAAACAAATAGGTAATAATACGTTCCTTTCTTAAAAATAAAAGGTGCTTCTATAGCCGCACCGCCGGCGGAAGTATCCGGGGTTGAAAATTCTCTCGCACGCCGGGCAACGGTGAACCACACCTGTGGTTCTGCCACCGATACCAGGTCATCATTCAACTTTACCAGTTTCATCCCTTCCCAGAATGAGCCGAAAGTGAGCCAGGGAATGTTGTTATGGTCGATTATTAAATTGGGATCTATCGCATTCCACATATCTCTTCCCGGAACTGATTGAATGAGTTTCCCCATGTCTATCCACTTATAACCCGGAGTGCTGCTATCCAGCGTAGTATTAACCGCCACGCCAATGCAGGAGGTATTTTTACCAAAGGCGGAAACCGCATAATAGAGGAAATACTTTCCATTATGAAAACTGATATCGGGAGCCCAGATGGTACCCCTGAAACCGGGAATGGCTTTAAAGGTCCACTCGGGAGTCTTGTCAAATACCGGTCTTTCCTTTCTCCAGTTATTAAGGTCTTTGGATGACCACACATTGATGCCCATCCCGGTGTGGAAGAGGTACCAGGTATTGTTTTGTTTGATCATCACAGGATCATGAACGGGTGTTTGGCGGGTAAGCCTCAACGTACCTACTGGTATGGGTTGTGCTAAAATGTGAGTGATAAAGAATGTAAGCGATACTAACGTAAGGAATTTTTGCATATTAGAGATGTTTGATGGTTCAGAAAAGATATTAAGCCCCATGAAAAATTCTCAGGCTTGAACCCGGTATTTAGGACTTGCGAAGCAGACTCTCCTCGCCTTGGAGGTTAATCGTCCTCATATTATAATACTCAAATTTATTGTTATGTTTATTATTTAAAATGTTGTTATTCCTTATAATACACATCATTTGCTAGTTTGGCAATAACAGTATTGGATAATAGCAGTCAAAGTTAATTAGCGGCGGGCCTCCATAACTTTCGTAACACAATAATAAAATAATTATATATTGATAATCAATTGCTTTAAAGATTATATCTTCATTTTTTATTTAATTTAAATAGAGGTGATTATTTGCAGTTAAGTAGATTTCGGCAATTATTGATCAGCGGAAAACGGAATAATATAATTGTTCGAATATAGACGACGATGATACTTACAGATTACTGTAAATACTTTTTCCTTCTTTCAATTTTTTGGCACGTAATAAAGCTTCGATATAATAATAATCTGCGTAGATAATAGAAGCGTCAATTTCAGTACCGTTCGGTTCGTTGCCCGTACTATGCAAGAGAAAGGCTTTATTGGCTTGCTTGCTTTGATAAACATCCGATGAAAGGATAGTGAGCATCTGTTCCGCTTTTGACCGGTAATCCGCTGCTTTGTTTTTGTCTGCTACAAAAGTGGATAACTCCAGAAGTGCCGAAGCCGTTATCGCAGCAGCCGAAGCGTCCTTTGGTGCATCAGGTATACCAGGTGCGCTAAAATCCCAGAACGGAACGAGGTCGTCGGGCAACCTGTTTAGATATACATAAGCCACCTGCTGGGCAAAATCAAGAAATTCGGGTTTTTTAGTTTCACGGTAGCACATGGTAAATCCATAAATGGCCCAGGCCTGCCCTCGCGCCCACATGGAGTTATCTCTGTATCCCTGGTGGGTAACTCTTTTTATCATTTTTCCGGAGACCGTATCGTAAACTACCACATGACAAGAAGAGAAATCAGGGCGAAAATGATTGTGCATCGTTGTTTCCGCGTGTTTCACGGCGATATCATACAGTTTTTTACTATCCCCGTTTTTTGATGCCCAGAATAATAATTCAAGGTTCATCATATTATCAATGATGGTATTATGCTGCCAGTCTTCTTCTTTTACCTTAGCGGGCCAGGACAGCAGGGTTCCGACCCTGGGATTGAACAAGGTGGCCAGGGTGTCAGCAGCTGCGAGTAATATTTTTTTATAAGAAGGATCTTTGGTGAGGCGATAACCATTGCCATAGCTGCAATTCACCTGGAATCCCAGGTCGTGATCTGACGCTGGCCTGAAGGCGAGCGGTTGCAGGGATTGGGTAAAACTATCCGCCCTGTTTTTCCAAATAGAGTCTTTGGTATATTCATAAACATACCATAATACTCCGGGCCAGAAGCCGCTTGTCCAGTCTTCGATCGAAACATATTGCCAGGTTGAGTCGCCAAGATTGATGGTTCGCGGCATCTTTTTGTAATTTTTGCTATAGACTGCGGTTTTGGATGCCTGGGCAGTTACATATTTCAACCCTAAATCGGGTTCAAGTGCGGCGTTTTTACAGGAAGCTTCGAGAAATATGACAAGAAGCAATGATGGCAATTTTTTCATTAATTGGTTGTTTATCTGTGGATATCCTGTTCTTATGCGAATATATGCTTTGATATCTTTGGTGATTTACATTTGATGTTGCCTTTTGAGGCAGGTTCAAGTTTTCTTACCTTAGCATAATTATGACAGTAAGTGAATTATACATATACCCGGTAAAATCGCTGGGTGGAATTTCGCTCGAATCGGCGGAGATAGAAGAAAGGGGATTCAGGTACGACAGGCGCTGGATGCTGGTAGATGACAATAACATATTTATGACGCAGCGTGAGCATCCCACTATGGCACTTTTGAAAGTAGCCATCATCGAAAAAGCATTAAATATAAAATATACCCCGGGGGCAGATACGGCACTACAGGTTCCCCTGGAACCGGTAGAACAATTATTTACCAGCGTGGAGGTTTGGAGTAATAAGTGTAAAGCGCAATGGGTAAGTAAAACAGCTGATGAATGGTTCTCTGATATATTACATACAAATTGCAGGCTGGTATACATGCCCGATGAAAGCCGGCGAATCGTAGATATAAGGTATGCCCATCAAAAAGAAATAACATCATTTACCGACGGTTACCCATTCATGATGATCGGTCAGGCTTCATTGGATGATCTTAACAGCCGTATGAACGTACCATTACCGATGAATCGGTTTCGTCCTAATATCGTGTTCACTGGTGGTGAGCCTTATGAAGAAGACCTGTTTGAAAATTTTAATATAGGCTCCAATGAATTTTTCGGAGTAAAGCTTTCTGAGCGTTGCATAGTGACTACCATTGATCAGCAAACCGGAATTAAAGGAAAAGAGCCTTTAACAACACTTTCCAGGTACCGGGCAAAGGACAACAAAATTTTTTTCGGCCAAAATTTATTACACAAGGGAGAAGGAGCTATTAAGATTGGCGACACAATAACAGTGCACAGAAAAAGAGAGATTTGAGCTGATATGTGATAATCGATTGTAGATAATTACTACAACATTCTAATTAACTTTACTGTTATTTCATTAAATGTATTTCTAAAAACAGGCTCCCGGCTGAATGTCGATCGCTGAGAGCCGATTCTAAAAAAGTGAACACAAGATATGAGAGTACAGGTATTTGCGATTCTGAAAGATTATTTTGATAAAGAGTTTGAGCTGCATGAGAACATTCATGATATGCCGGCGTTAAGAGAACGGCTCATTCAGTTCAATCCTGCTGCCGCAGGTATTTTAAATAGCTGCCGTTTCGCAGTGAAGGACGAATTTATTGATAACGATTTTCAATTAGCAGAGAATGACACCATCTATATTATCCCACCAGGAAGTGGCGGATGAACTTGCCTTAATTACATCAAACCCACTGGATATTGTGGGTTTACTGGCGAGGGCACATCACCCACAGGCAGGAGCCATCGTGCTATTCAGCGGCGACGTTAGAAACCATAGCAACGAAAAGAGCGTAGCCTACCTAGAATATGAAGCCCATGAATCGATGGCATCCGGGATGATAGCAGCTATTGTGGAGGAAGCCAAAAGCAAATGGAAGCTTACCATAGCGTTGGCTACCCACCGGGTAGGTAAAGTTGCCGTTTGCGAAAGCGCGGTAGTGGTAATAACGGCCTCCGCACATCGCCATGAAGCGTTTGTAGCCAACCGTTATATTATCGATAAAATAAAACATGAAGTGCCGATTTGGAAGTGTGAATATTTTGCAGACGGTACAAAAGAATGGGGCGGGAATTGCAACTGTCATACTATCACAGGCGAAGTGGGTAAGCATGTTTATGAATTATAAGGCAACAAATATTCGTCTATTTAAATCGACTTCCAGTAAGCATCCTCGCATATTATCGGTTAGTAAGGGTAAACATGTATTTATCGCATATAATTTAAGATTAAATTTACGGTTTATATCTTCTCAAAAAATTACAATCATTTAATGTGTCTGTTCAGCCAAAACACCAAAAAGGGCCTGGAAATGATTTCTTATCAAAAGACCTAAAGGTAACAGGGGATCAACAAGCCCCAACCGGAAATGAACAATTAATTCAGCAGGCGGAGGAACTTGTTGCGTTAAAAGACGCATTGAGAACTTCTCAGGAAGAGCTCTTTATACTCAGGGGTAAGGATGTTTTTTTACAATCTGCTTTCGAAAATACATTCCTGGGCATTGCAGCAATAGATCTTAAGGGCCGTTTCATACAAGTTAACAAGGCATTCTGTGCCATCACAGGCTATCTTGAAACAGAACTTTTAACAAAAACACATCTCGCTATTATTCACCCTGATGATAAAAAAAACTACGAAGTCCTGTGGAAAAACCTGATGAAAAATAAAGAAGGTGTTTTTGTAAAGGAAATCAGGTACCAGGGCAAACTGGAAGAAATTGTTTGGGTAAGAAACAGTGTTTCACTACTGAAAGACAATGCGGGTAATCCACAAACTGTTATGCTCGTTAGCATAAATATCCAGGAGGAAAAGCGTGCCCATCAGAAAGCAGAAGAGATTATCAAACGCTTCCGCTTCCTGGCAGATAGCATGCCACAGCAAATATGGACCGCAGATGCAGATGGAAATCTTAATTATTTCAGCCAGGCCTTTTATAATTATTCAGGTACCACTTATAACGATATTAAAGACAGTAACTGGACGAATATAGTTTATGCAGATGATATGGAAAACACGGATGCACAATGGAAGGAGGCAGTAGAATCGGGAAATGAATTTCAGATAGAACATCGGTTAAAGAGTCATGACGGTAGCTATAAATGGCAATTCAGCAGGGCCCTCCCTCAAAGAGATGATCAGGGAAAAGTAGTAATGTGGGTAGGCTCCACCACCAATATCCATAATCAAAAGATTATGGAAGAACAACTTGAAAAACAGGTATTCGAAAGTACACATGACCTGAGGGAAGCTAATTTCAATCTCAAACATTCTAATAAAGACCTTGAACAATTTGCTTATATAGCAACACACGATTTAAAGGAACCCTTAAGAAAAATTCGTACGTATTCGAGTTGGATTAATAAACAATTTAAAAAGGACTTGCCGGAAGAAGTGCAGGATTACATGATCAAAATTGAGAACGCGTCTGAACGTATGTCTAAACTTATTGATGATTTGTTAGCTTATTCAATTCTTTTGCGTCCCCAGGAAGCTTTTGAGAATACTGATTTAAATGTGATACTGGACCATGTGCTGGGAGATTTTGACTTACTTATTAATGAAAAAAATGCTGTTGTAAACAGGATGCATCTCCCTTCGTTAAAAGCCGTACCGATACAGATGCAACAGCTTTTTTATAACCTGTTGAGTAATGCATTAAAATTTACTGTAGACGACAAGCAACCCGTGATTAATATTACTTCAAGAATTCTAACAGAGAAAGAATTGCTGGAGTTACAACTTGATATTGATATTTCTTATGTTGAAATAATTTTTTCTGATAATGGCATTGGATTCCAACAGGAATATGCCGAAAAGGTTTTTACCATTTTCAAGCGCCTTAATAGTCGGAAAAAATTTTCTGGAACGGGTATAGGATTAGCTCTTTGCCAGAAAATTGTGTTGTACCACTATGGTCGTATTTATGTGAAGACAAAAGAAAATGAAGGCGCTGCCTTCTATGTGCTGCTGCCGTTAACTGAAGCAGCAACGTAACCTGGTTGAAGTGGATTGCGTTAGAGACATTAGTAATTAAACTAACAAATTGTTTGGCTTGTCTCTTGCTGGATAAAAATCTTCCCGCCAATTATAAGAAAGAATTGAACTGAGTGTAGTTAGGATCTTAACAAAGGAGTCGGGTTTTACCAGGTAATAATTTGCCTTATTCCGATATGATACTTCTTTGAAGTCTGTAACAGTTGAATAAATTATCACAGGTATGCCATCATATTCTTCTACTGCCCTGATATTTTTTAAACATTCAACACCATTCATCAGCGGCATATTTATATCCAGGAAAATAAAATCAGGCTTGATAACTTTTATTAATTCAAATAAATTTCCAGGGTTGTCAATTCGTAAAACGGAATAATTATCTGAAATTTCGCTTATAGCTTTCTTGAATAAAAAGAAATCGTCTTCATCGTCATCAACATATACTATTAACTGCATTTGAGTATTGTGCTAGATTTTCCAGATACAATTTACAATTTTAAAAATGCTTTATTTTAAATTGTTAAAATATTAACTGCCTGATAATTGTTTATTCATATTACGGTTAATTAATTTCCCTGAATTCTTAAGGGTGCTGGATGGATGACAACTAGCAGAAGATCAGCACTGTATCTTATTAGCGGCGGTTGCTGGAGCAACTTCGTGCGGCTGTTTGGTGAGTGCATTTTATGATTTTCGTCCATGAAAGATTTTCGAAGCCTGAAGGTTTTGAAAGGCAGGTCCTGGAGATCAACGCTGGCATCAATGATCATTAAGCGGTAGACCACGCTCCTGAAATTTTTTCCAATTCAGGTATTCATCCCCTTTTCTTTCTTCTACCATGGAAATGCAATCTTCCACGGGACATATTAAATTGCAGAGATTGCAGCCTACACATTCTTCTTCTTTAATAGTATAGGTGTTATAGGGTTTTCCCCATTGCAGGTTAATGGACTGGTGAGAAGCATCTTCGCAGGCTATATAACAAAGCCCGCAATGGATACATTTATCCTGGTTGATATTTGCCACAACATGATAATTAATATCGAGATCCTCCCAATGGGTGAGGGTGCGTATCGATTGCCCGGAGAAATCGCTGATACAGCTAAATCCTTTTTCATCCATCCAGTTTTCAAGCCCTTCACATAAGTCTTCGATTATCCGGAATCCATATTTCATTACAGCGGTGCAGACCTGCACAGTGGTTGCGCCCAACAAAATAAATTCCACTGCGTCTTTCCAGTTAGTAATGCCGCCAATACCTGAAACCGGAACCTTACGCGTCACTTCATTCTGACTGATGGTGGCTAACATTTTCAGGGCGATCGGTTTAACCGCAGGTCCGCAATAGCCTCCAAAAACAGATTTACCGGCAACGTAAGGATTTGGAACAAAGGTATCGAGGTTTATACCTGTTATAGATTGAATTGTATTGATGAGAGACAGCGCATTAGTACCCGCTTCTACCACGGCCCTGCCAGTAGGAACTACAGAATGTACATTAGGAGTTAGCTTGGTGATTACAGGAATAGTGGCAGCTTCCATGACCCATTCCACTACCATACGTGCAATTTCAGGATCTTGTCCTACGGTGGCTCCCATACCTCTTTCCGTCATGCCATGTGGGCAACCAAAATTTAATTCCAGTCCATGGGCACCTGTATCTTCTACCTGTTTAATGAGCTCATGCCAGCTCTCGCGGTTATTGTCGGCCATCAACGATACAATCATGGCCCGGTCAGGAAATTCCCTGACCACTTCTTCAATCTCACGCAGGTTAATATCAAGTGGCCGGTCCGAAATCAGCTCAATATTATTAAAACCCATCATCCGGCTACCATTAAAATCTATAGAAGAATACCTCGATGAAACATTTTTTACCTGGCTACCCAGGGTCTTCCAAACTACCCCACCCCACCCCGCTTCCAGCGCGCGAAGAACATTATACTTTTTATCAGTAGGCGGAGCACTGGCCAGCCAATACGGATTGGGTGATTTAATGCCGAGGAAGTTTGTTGAAATATCAGACATGAAATTAATGGTTAATGGTTAATTATTAATAGTTAATAGTTAATTCTACTTTGACAAGTTAAACCGGCTTTTATTATCAGTTGAAGGTAGTCGGCATATTCAAATTTACATTACCGGAGCCGCCGTTCAATTTCGAACATTCTTT
>JBDSBP010000537.1:0-8157 GCA_039921525.1 Chitinophagaceae bacterium
GAGATTAACCATTGGTCAAAGGAACGAAACAGAGTAAATAAAAAAATTAAATGGTCATTTACGAGACAGGATGCCGATCGTAAATTGTCTAAACACTATGTTGCTTAACTAAATTGTTGCAACACTAGTTCCTGCTGCTATAATTTTAGCCGGGTTCGTTTTCTTCGCGTGTAAAAAAGATCTTAAAGACAGCTCTCCTACTCTAACGAGTGATGCGAAGCTTGCTAAAATAACTACTCCTTCTATTACATGTGGCACTTCAACACAAGCCAGTATAAGCATAATGTTTACAGCCGGTGCTACCGGTGCACCTGCCGGCTTCTCTGTACAATGGATGACAAAAGAACAATACGATGTATCGGGATGGCCAATAGTTTCAGATGTACCTGATCCAACAACACAATCTTCTTTTTGCAAGGCTTCCTTTTCAGGAAACGCCAATTTATCTCGTTATAACCTTGCTGCAAATGCAACAGTGACCGTTAAAGTAGGAGAGTTTTTATTCGACAATGGTGCTTCAACCAATTGCCCTAGTGTTTTACAATGTGGCAAAAGTTATGTATTCCGCGCTTTTGCTCACGCTAACAGTAGCTTGCAAAAAAGTGATTTTACCTCTAACCTTACTTGCTCGACCCTGGCATGTGGTTCTACCGGAACCTGTACTTATACACAGGGATATTGGAAAACACATGGCCCGGTTCCAACTGGCAACAATGTCAATGAGTGGGCCGTAACCAGCTTAACATTAGGTACTGTTAATTACACAGATCTTCAGTTACAATCAATTTTTAACACTCCTGCAGCAGGAAATGGCCTGATAGCATTGGCACACCAGCTGATGGCTGCAAAACTGAATGTAGCTAAAGGTGCAGATGCTACTGCAATTGCAAGTTCCATAACAGCTGCAGACGCTCTGATTGGAAGCCGCGTCATTCCACCTGTTGGAAGTGGTTCTTTAGCGCCAAGCGCTACCAGTACCCTGATTGAGGCATTGGCAAATTACAATGAAGGCGCAACCGGCCCAGGTCATTGCGATTAAACAATACTAAGAAATTAATTAAAAAGGGCGGCCCGTTATGGCCGCCCTTTAATTTTTATTCATAATTAAATTATTATTTTAAGTACGAATGTAATGATTGATTTTCTTTATCATACCTCATACCTGATATTCACAGGTATTTGTGAATTATTTTTTATTTCCATGTATTTCGCATTGAAAAATTCGTTTATAAATTAATTAAAAATTACCCGGGATGAATTATCAAACTAATTTAGCGTTAATATTAAAATTCAATGCTTAAAAAAAAGCTGCTTCTATTTTCTATCCTCCCCGTCTTGCTTACTTTTGCAGCCTGTAAAAAAGAGATTGATGTTTTTAACAATGATTATCAAACGTTGGGCACGTCGGCACATGGCTTACTTTCCTCCAATCAATTTATTTCATTAAATGTTGAGATTAATTATATGCCCGGTTATAAGCCGGATTCCAACGTTGTTAGCGCTTTGAATTCTTTCTTAAATACCTATCTTAACAAACCGGGGGGAATACAAATCTTACAAAAACAAATTGCAGCCAGTAGCAAGGCCATATTAACGTTAAAGGAAATAGTGGCAGTAGAAAAATTAAACCGGACAGCATTTACAAAATATAACGAGATCGCGGTTTATATTTTAATAGCAGATGCAAATTTTTCAGATTCAACTGTTTTTGCCACTTCATATTGGAACACTTCATTTTGCCTCTTTGGCAAAAATATTTTTATAAATTCCGGTGGTGCCACGCAGGTAAAAAGAACTACATTATTCAGCACATTAATGGAGCACGAATTCGGACACCTGCTTGGTCTTGTGGGCCAGGGTTCGCCCATGCAGCTAGAACATAAAGATATCGCCAACGGAGCACACTGTAACAACCCGGATTGTTTAATGTATTATGGCGTTGAGACGAGCGATAACATGGCCCTGCCTGTATCTTTTATAGCATCTCTTGATGCTAATTGTACCGCTGATCTTAAAGCTAATGGGAGCAAGTAAGCTGAATTACTCTCAAAACATTCAATGAAAGACCTATAAAGAAAAAGTAACCATTACTAATGTTTCTTAACATATTGTACAAAAGAGAGAGCAGTATACCATAAAATCGCAGACGTTATAATTAAGTCAACCGACAAACAAGGTGCTATTATTATGTCGATTCATTCATATTTTTTTATTATTGTACAATTCTACATTCCAGATCCAAACTATAGACTTACACAAACCTTTTTTTGCAATAAAATGTTCAACCAGGCGTTAAAGTATGTTGAAGTTGGTATTTCAATGTTTACTTGATAAAATCCGAAAGTATTCTCAATAAAAGCTACATGACAGCCTATAATTTCTGTTAAGTGTAAAACCTTAGATTTTTCTAAATACTCGCAATTGACAGACCGATTTGAAAGTTATGATTAATGTTTGCCATTTGTATTAACTGATTAATAGAACATCGCCAAATAAGTATTTTATTAGGTCAACATCAGATTCTCGTTGTAAAGATGCATCAATATCTAAAGTAACGCCATTATCCTATTCCCGAATTCTATGATATTAAAAAAGGTTAACAGGTTAACAATCGTAATACCTGCATATAACGAAGAAAATTCCCTGCGGACTTATCTGCCGGAGGTTTTAGAACATTGCAAGAATAAAAACTATAAACTTATTATTGTAAATGACGGGTCAAAAGATAAAACAGTTTGTGTTCTACATCAATGGCAACAGAGCTATTGCCTGTTAAAGGTTATCTCTCATAAACTCAATAAAGGTTATGGAGCAGCGATAAAAACGGGGATACGCAGTTGTGAAACAGAATTTGTCATTACAATAGATGCAGACGGTCAACATTGCCTGGAAGACATCGATAAGCTCTTTCATAAAATAACAACTACCGATGCAGACATGGTAGTAGGAAACCGTGGTAGCCAATCATCAAGCTATTACAGGTCAGTGGGAAAATGGCTGATACGAAGAATCGCAAAGATATTAATGCCTTTGAATATTGTTGATATTAATTCAGGGATTAAGGTTTATAATACCGAGCTGGCTAAATTATATATCAGGCTTTGTCCCAACACTATGGCCTATAGTGATATCATCACGCTGTTCTTTATTAGTCAGCGCCACTTGGTATTGGAAACGGGGGTAAATATCAAACCGAGGAAATCCGGCCAAAGCACTATCAGTACCAAAACAGCTTTTGAAACCGTAAAAGAGATTATAAATATAGTAGTGCTTTTTAATCCTATGAGAATATTTCTTCCCTTGTCATTGCTTTTCTTTTTTGCAGGTATATCATGGGCCATTCCACTTTTAATTATGGGGAGAGGATTGAGTACAGGAGCTATGCTTGGCATTACAACGGGTATTATATTCTTTTTACTTGGATTATTAGCTGAACAGCTTTCATCGGTTTTAAAAAGTCAATCAATTTATGAATAGCAAAACTATTTGTTTTGTTTCCGCACTTTTTTATCCGCATTCGGGTGGTGTTGAAAGATATACGTACCAGTTATCAAAAAAACTCGTGGACATGGGCCACAAAGTGATTGTTCTTACTACAAATACAGAAAATGTACAGTCTTGCGAAATAATGGATGGCATAATAATTTACAGGTTGCCAATCTTTTCAAAACTGGGCAGCAGGTATCCTGTATTAAAACCTAACTCCGACTATTTTGCCCTGTTAAAAACAATAAAGGCAGAGTCGTTTGATTGCTTTGTTATTAATACAAGATTTTATCTTACCACATTGCTTGGCTTAAATCTTGCCAGGAAAAAGAATATTCCGGCCATCATAATTGAACACGGCACAGGACATTTTACCATTAACAATAAGGTCTTTGATTTTATGGGCCGGATCTATGAGAATGGAATAACAAAACGGGTGAAATCATATCATCCAAAATTTTATGGCGTATCCCAGGCCTGTAACACCTGGTTAAAACAATTAGGAATAGAAGCATCAGGTGTGCTGTATAACGGAGTTGATGCCAACTATCCAATAAAACTGGGTACAAATTTCAAAGAGAAATTCAACATACCCGAAAAAGGGATGGTGGTAACTTATGCAGGAAGACTTATAAAAGAAAAGGGAGCTTTTGAATTTCTAGTAGCGGCAAATCATATTGCCTGCAAAAACTCTGGTATTTATTTTTTTATTGCGGGTAACGGACCTTTACTTTCAGATCTTATGAAAAAAAATAGCTCTCCTGGAAATATTTTTATATTGGGTTCATTAGACTATGACAATATAATGAGTCTGCTTTATCAATCAGATGTTTTGGTTAACCCTTCAAAATACCCGGAAGGCTTACCGACCATTATCCTGGAAGCAGGTATTAATAAATGCGCAGTGATAGCTACCCCACAGGGGGGGACAACGGAAATAATCATCAATGACGACCATGGAATCATGATCCGGACAGGTAACAGCAAAGATATTGTTGACTCGATAATTCGTTTAAACGAAAATCCACATCATTTAAACCTGCTCGCCAATAACATCCATGAAAAAATAAAGAAAGAATTTGACTGGAACGTGCTGGCAATAAATTTTTTAAAAAAACTTTCCGCATGATCATCAAGGTGCATAAAGTGTGTATTGTAGGGGGAGGAAATATCTCCAATACCCGGCATATACCTGCCTTAAAAAAAACAGGCAGGGCTGATGTGGTGGGAGTTATCGGCATTTCTGAAAAGCATATTCTCAGAACCCTGGAAAATAATAACAAAATTAAAAATAGCTGTGTATTTGAAGATATTGATCAGCTTTCAAAATTAGGCTGGCTGAATGAGGTCGACAGCGTTGTTATTGGAACGCCACCACGGGATCATTTTAAAATGGCCAGAACATGTTTGGAACTCGACAAGCACGTTTTGCTGGAAAAGCCATTTACAATGAATACCGGAGAGGCCGAGACTTTGATTGAACTGGCAAAGAGTAAGAACAAAGTTCTTGCTGTGATGCATAATTTTCAATACGCCAATAATTTTATTAAACTCGAAAAGCTGGTAAAAGAAGGAGTGATTGGTGAGGTGTATTCATTTAATGAAATCCAATATTCCAATAAAACAAGGCGACTACCGGTTTGGTATAACGAATTGCCTTTGGGTCTTTTCTATGATGAAGCTCCGCATTTTATTTACCTGTTACAAAAACTGGGTGGTGAAATTGAAATTCAGAACGTATTTCGGCACGCTGATCCTGATCCCGAAAGAAATACGCCCGTGTTATTAAATGTAAACCTCAAAGCAGGGGGCATACCTGCCAATATATTTATAAATTTTAATTCACCCGTTTGTGAGTGGCTCTTTATTGTTTCCGGATCCACCAAGTTAGCCATTTATGACCTGTTCCGGGATATATTGATAACCATACCCAACGATGGATTGCACCTCGCTAAAAATGTTCTTTCTAATTCATTGCATACTACCATAAAACATTGGATGGGTAATATAACAAATGGCTTTAGAGTACTAACTGGGAATCTGTTATATGGACAGGACAGGGTTATGCACCTATATTTTGACATGATAGACCAGCATATTGACGTACCGGAAATAAATGGTTACAGTGGATGGAAAAATGTCCGGTTGCTAAATGAAATTGCACATCTAACCACGCTAACATGATTGCACAAGTAGTTTTATTTGTTATCCTCTATTGTTTTACAAGTGTAATATCTATCGCATTATTAGGTGACCGGTCATTAATTTCGGGCAATTTATTTAAGCTGGAAAATATTTTCTCTCTTATCTTCAGTTGGAAATTTATTCTTTCGATGTTCCTGGCAATAATTTCCCGTCTTACTTTTATACTCATCAACAATACCTTATTAAAAATACCCAAACTTGCAAATGCCTCAACCACCATCACCACGTTTATCACATTGATCTTCCTTGTTTTTGTGGTAATAGCCAATCATTTCTTATTAAAAGAAAAGCTGAATTTGCAACAAGGAGTAGGCGCTTTTGTTATATTAACAGGGGTTTTTATTATGCTTAAGTAGTCTATTTATTAGAGGCTTTAGACTTAATGGCCAATTGCAAATTGCCCTTTGCTAACCTATGTTGAGGATCAATCAGTAGGGCATGATTACATCCTGAAATAGCGTCATCCCATTTTTTCAAGCCATTGTATGCCGCACCAATATTGCTGTAAGCATCAGCGTAGTCTGGTTTTAACTTAATGGCTTCCCTGCACGCTTCAATACATTTATCATAAAGGCCTTGATTATAAAACTTTAAACTCAAGTTCAGGTAATTTTCGGGTGTTGGATTGTTTGTTACTTCCATAATATTATTGTCCAGCTTATTAATTCTTTTCTTGCTCGATGCAAGAAATTGTATGGCCCTGGCATCGCCGGCAGAGAATGTCAACGTCTGTTTGGCGGTTTCTTCAAGATTATCCCATAATTCCAGTTTTTGGTAAATGTCCATAAGAAGGTAGCGTGCATTAATGTAATAGGGGCTGATACTGGCGGCTTTTTCAGCCATAGGCCTGGCATTCACAATCCTGTTGTTTTTATTTAAAAAGTCGGCATAATAATAATAGGGCTCAAATAAATCAGGTGTAAATCCAATCGCTTTCTTAAAATTCACCTCGGCCTCTACTGGCTTTTTCATGGCATTCTTAACAATGCCCAGGTTTATTTGAAGGGAACTATATTCCGGGGTGAATACTAATGCCTTTTCAAAATAATCCTTCGCTTTTTCGAAGTTTCCTTTTGCCATTTGTGTAAGTCCATAATTCATCAACCCTCTGCCATTTTGTGGGCTTTTGATGGTTACGTCAAGCCATAAGGACTCCTCGTTTTTCCACACCTTGTTTCGTTCATATGTTCCATATGCGAAGGAGGTTAAAATGAACAGTGCAAGGATAGTTGCTAATCCCAGGTATGATTTATTTGACTTTGATTTTGTTTGGTACCTCGTCAGCAAAAGTCCAATATAATGAACTGTCGCCAGTGCCAGGCCTATAAATGGAAAGAACATCCTATGATCGTTCATAACTTCCGCGAGCGGTGCTATGGATGTTGGTAATAAAGAAAATGCAAACCAGGTGAGCCCAAATGAAATGGGTTTTGTTTGTTTATTGACTGACGTTTTGAAAATATAGTAAATCAACAATATAATAAAGGCCAGCCCCATTATGATCCTGTAATCAAATGGATTGCTGATTACGCTCATATCGGTATCGGCACTTAAATTAATGGGTAAAAAGAAAGTGAGAAAATAATGAAGCCATACATACGATTGTGTCAATACATAACTAAAAAATGGATTCGTAAACCCCGTGGATGAATGTGGTGTATTTGCCATGGTGTAAAACTGGCATATGGCAGTAGCCGCAACAAGCGGCAGTAAACTAATTATTGTTTGAAAAGAAGTATTTAAATTTTTCCTTTTGAATAGGCCGAATAGTGATAGATTTTTTTCAAATAAAGTTATATAGAAGAAGAGAAGGGGTACCAGCATTAAAACGGTTTCTTTAGCAAAAACTCCGATAATGGCGGGTAAAATATAGATGTACCGGTTTCTCTGTGCAGGATAAAAAAGATAGATCGCGAATGACCCTACGATGCACAAAGTTGACAATACATCCGAGCGGGAAATAATGTAGTTTATTGTTTCTGCATTTGCCGGATGCAAAGCATACAAGGCAGTTGCGAACAGAGCAAGATAAGGACCCGAGTAATTTTGTATCGATTGTGCTATTAAATTTTTATAAATGAAAAACAGCAATACGCATAAAATGATGAACCAGATAAATGTGGAAAGATGAAAATAAAAAGGGTTTAGTCCGCCTCCCAGCCAGTAATCAATAGCCAGTGAGGTGGTTACAAGAGGTCGCAATCCCCAATGGTCAGGTTTTGAACTGAACATTTTTGGATTGTAAAAAAATTCCGGAATATTTTTTAAACTTTGTATGTGAACATTATCAACAACGGCATGGCTGTCATCAAAATGGAACCCATTTTGAAAATGATTGGAATACGTAACTAATAATGCAATAAATAGAATCGTCGATACAATAAATATGTTTATTTTTTTGCTTATCATTCATGTAGAAATTTATGTGACTACTAAAGTTGCTTCCGGGTGGCAGTTAAAATATTT